>JAHYJF010000333.1 GCA_019428955.1 Burkholderiaceae bacterium | reverse complement strand
CTACAACCTGCGTTTCTGCATGGATATCGGCCTGTTCAAGGCGCCGGTGTTCATTCAGTTCGTGTTCGGCATTCTGGGCGGCATCGGCCCCGAGTTCGACAACCTCGTGTTCATGAAGCGCACCGCAGACCGACTTTTTGGCGATGATTACCGCTGGTCGGTGCTGGGCGCAGGCGGCGCGCAAATGGGGCTGGCCAGCACCGCAAGCCAGATGGGCGGCAATGTGCGCGTGGGGCTGGAAGACAGCCTGTTCATCGAACGCGGAAAGCTTGCACCCAGCAACGCTGCGCAAGTCACCAAAATTCGCCGGATCGTCGAAGACCTGGGCTGCGAGGTTGCAAGCCCCGATGAAGCGCGTGAGATGCTCGGGCTGAAAGGGGCAGACAGCGTCGCCTTTTAGGGCCGCTTCGCAGGGGCGATGGTCCGGTGGCAGATACTGGTCAAACCGGATGAAATGTGGCACCTTGCAGGCAGATTGCCCGAGGCCCAGCATGAAACCCGAAATTGTTGAAACGGCCCGACGTTCCATTTTGCTTTCAACGGTCCCCGAACCCGTGCTCGGGCATGTGCTCGGGGCCGCGCAACAGCGCGAATATAGCCGTGGCGAAACGATTTTTCTGCAAGGTGAAAAGGCCGAGGCCATCTACATTATCGCATCGGGCTGGGTCAAACTGTTCCGTGTCTCACCGAACGGGACCGAGGCGGTGGTGAGCATATTTTCCAAGGGCCACAGCTTTGGTGAGGCGGTGGCGTTTCAGCGCGGGCGCTACCCGGTAGCTGCGCAGGCTGTCACGAACTGCGCGCTGATAAGGATCAGCGCAGATGTCTTTTTGCGCCTGCTCCACGAAAGCCCCGAAATCGCCATTGCGATGCTGTCGGCGGCATATCGGCATTTGCAGCAGCACGTCATCCAGATTGAGGCGTTGAAAGCGCAGACAGGGGCGCAGCGGGTGGCAGAGTTTCTGCTGGAACTGGCGCCCTGCGCGGCAGGCCCCTGCGAGGTGACCTTGCCCTATGACAAGGCGCTGATTGCCGGCAGCCTCGGGATGAAACCCGAAAGCCTGAGCCGGGCATTTGCCAAGCTGCGCGATCAAGGCGTGAAAGTGCGGCAGAATCAGGCAGCAATCGCCGATATTTTCGCGCTGCGCAACTTTGCCGCCGAAGACCCGGCAACCGCCTGGAGCCGCTAGAGCGTGATGAGTTTAAGTGGAGCCATAACCTGAGTTTCTGAGGTAGTTCTCGCATTCCTGCGGGGAGAACTGGTCGAGGAGTGTTCCGATCCTGCGCCAGACGGCTTCCCTGCTTCGTTCCGCGGTCTTTCGCAGCAGGTGTTTGAGCTTGGCGAAGACCTGCTCGATGGGGTTCAGGTCGGGCGAATAGGCGGGCAGGAAGAACAGCCGTGCGCCTGCCGCCTTGATGGCTTTGCGGATGGCGGGGGCCTTGTGGCTGCCGAGATTGTCCAGAATGACGATGTCACCGGGGCGCAGTTCCGGAACCAGCACCTGCTCGACATAGGTGCGGAAGACCTCGCCGTTGATCGCCCCGTCGATCACCCAGGGCGCCACGATGCCGTCGTGGCGCAGGGCCGCAACGAACGTCATGGTGTTCCAGTGCCCGAACGGGGCGCGGCCGATCAGCCGCTGGCCCCGCGCCGCCCAGCCGCGCAGCGGGGCCATGTTGGTCTTGGCCCAGGTCTCGTCGATGAACACCAGCCGCTTGGGGTCGATGCTGCCCTGCCGGGCCTTCCAGCGGGCGCGCTTGCGGGCGATGTCGGGCCGATCCTGCTCACTGGCGAGCGCGGTTTTTTTTGAAGCTGAGCCCCTCGGCATGGGCGAAGGCCCACATCGTGCGGTAATCGACCCTGAGCCCGCGCTCGGCCAGCTCGGCCACCAGACCGCGCAGGGTGAAGGCGCCTTCCGCCATCCGGGCGCGCAGCCAGTCCGCCTGCTCGCCCCGGATCTTGCGCGGCACATGACCGCCGATCTTGCCGGGAGCAGCACTCCCCGTCGCGCGCCGTCGCTGCGACCACTTCACCACGCTCGAAGGCGCCACGCTCAAAGCCGCGGCGGCCTCGTGCACCGTCTCGCCCGCGTCAAGCCGCGCCATCGCGCGGTCCCGGATATCCATCGAAAGGGGTTTGGTCATGAAGGCTGGCCTCCACACCCAGCCCCCATGGTGAATCAGAAATCGCCCGCCTTGGGAATCCCAAAGATTCACTCAAACTTCATCCTGCTCTAGGGCGGCAGCTGGGCGCGTGGCCCGGGCAATGCTGCCGTTATGCCTCGGCGCTGTCGATCAGGTGCCGCACCCAGCGCGCGGCGGCCCATGTAGCAGGCACGCCGAGCGGTACCGACGCCCAAAGCGCGGCGTAGGGCGAAAGCGCCCCGAACCCCACTGCCTGCCAAAGCAGCCCGGGCATGAACAGGTTGATCACCACCGCCGCCGTGGCGAAGGGATAAAGCAGCAGGCCCAGCTTCCAGACCGGCCAGCGCCCGGCTTGCGGGCGCTGCGGTTCTTGCTGCGGGCCATGTTCGGGCCGGGTCATCGCAACCCCGTGGGGCGGGCGGGGCAGGGGGCAAATGCTGCGCTGCCACCACCGGAAAAAAAGATCCGGGGGCCGCGAACGGCCCCCCGGCACCCTGGCATACACTCAGTAGATGTCGTTGCGGGTGTTGTAGACGTTGAACTTGCCGGTCGGGGTGATCAGGCGCGGGTCCTTGATCACGGTTTTCAGCTCCAGCGTCTTGTCATCGACGACGACGATGGCCGAGGTCTTGTCCTTGCCGTTCCAGACCGAGAACCAGACTTCGGTGCCTTCCTTGTTGAACTCGGGGTGCACGACGCGCGGTTGCCCGTCGGTGATCCCGGCCCATTCGGCGATCGGCAGCGTCGCGAATGTCGGGTCGGCATCGGCGCCCATCGCCGAAATGTCGAACACCGCAACCGAACCCGACGTATCGGCATCGGGGTTGAGGGTTGCATCCGAATAGAGGTGGGTCGAGTTCGGGTGCGTCTTGATGAACAGCGAACCGCCGCCGAGCGACTGGAAGCTGTCAACGATCGTCCAGGCCAGATCGGGATGGTTGATCGGGTCGGTGCCGATCAGGGCCACCGATTCGTCGCCAAGGTGCGTGGTCGCCCAGACCGGCCCATAGATCGGGTGCACGAAGTTGGCACCGCGCCCAGGGTGCGGCGTGGCGCCGCCGGTGTCGGTGATCTGCACCAGCTTGCCTTCCTTGGTGTCGATCACCACCAGTTTGCCGCGCGCGTTCGCGGCGGTGATGAAAT
The DNA here is from genome assembly GCA_019428955.1 of Burkholderiaceae bacterium. Taxonomy (GTDB): domain Bacteria; phylum Pseudomonadota; class Gammaproteobacteria; order Burkholderiales; family Burkholderiaceae_E; genus JAGXFR01. The sequence continues at coordinate 154 of JAHYJF010000333.1, read as the reverse complement.
AGCGCAGGGTGCTGTCGAAGCCACCGTCATGCAGGAACCGTTCGGCCTCGATCTCGATGGTCTTGAGGTTCTTCAGGTCGGTATAGTCCACCAGCAGGATCTTGCCGGTTTCCTTGACGTTGACGATGAACTCGGGCCGGTAGTGCGAGGCGAC
>JAHYJF010000332.1 GCA_019428955.1 Burkholderiaceae bacterium | reverse complement strand
TTGAACAGCACCGCCTTGCCTTCCATCACCGGCTTGGACGCGAGCGGACCGATGTTACCCAGGCCCAGCACCGCCGTGCCATTGGTGACCACTGCAACCAGATTGCCGCGCGCGGTGTAGCGGAACGCGTTGGCAGGATCGGCAACAATTTCCTCGCACGCCGCGGCGACGCCCGGCGAATAGGCGAGCGCCAGGTCGCGCTGGTTGGTCATTCCCTTGGTTGAGGTTACCGAGATCTTTCCCGGGGTTCCCTGCTCGTGATACGCGAGAGCGGCGAGGCGAAGATCCGGGTCCATGGCGTGCATTCCTCAAATTAGAAGAGACAGGGGAGAATCCATTATCGGACAGTGCGCAAGTCACAGCCAGTGCAGTGTCTTTAACACCTCCGGGGTGGCGTCATGCCACCGCAATCAGGCGTCGGGCTGCGCCGCCAACCGGCTGCCGGTGCTCAGGAACCGATTGATCCGCGACTCCCAGTCACCCATGAATTTCTGATAGTACGCCTCGGTGAAGGCACGGACGAACTCGTCACCGTCCGGCCCGAGACTGGTATGGGTATAACTGATCACCGCCTCCGATCCGCCAATTGCGGAGCGCAACGTGATCGACAATCGGCACGCCGTGATCCCGGGAGTGATCTTTATCATCTCGACCACCCCTGCCCCGGGCTCGTGGCGCGTGATGTACCAGATCGCGTCGTGCGGGCTGGCGGCAGTCACAAACACGCAATCCGCCTCAGCGACACCCGAGCCGGTGATCACTACCAGTGGATCCCACCCTTCGATCCACTCGGCCTCACGCACCGGACAGAGCAACGGGAAGACCTGTGGCGGCGCGGCGACAAGTTTCCGGGTATAGGTCCTGATGACCCGGCAGGGAGCGAGAATCTTCACCACGTCCGTCCTGCCGATCACGCGGCGCGACTACCGGTTCCGGTCAGCATTTGCGACTCCCCACTAGAGGTTCTCCGTCAATCGGTCGATCTGGCCACGAAGTTCTTCGAGACTTGCAGCCGGCAACTGGCAACGGCCATGCTGGCATAGGTAAGCCTTGCCGGGATCGCGCCCGGTCAGCAGCGGCAACTCGCCCGGCGCTCCAGCCGCGATGGTCACCAGCGGCATGAATTCGCGGCGTGCACCAGCCACACCCCCGCTGCCCTCGCCCGGGGCGCTGCGCTCAAACGGCAAGGCAAGCTGTGCTCCGGCTTCGGCGAGCAGATGTGCCAACAGCATTGCCGGAACTGCCGCCGGGGCCGCCTCCATTATCGCCCCGGCGTCGGCCAGCGCGGCCCGCGCCAGTTCCAGCCAGTCGTCGCGACCGTAGATGCCGCCCAGGCGCACCAGCAACTCGCAGGCTGCCCCGATGCCCGACGGTACTGCGCCGTCGAAGGCGTCGCGCGCCCTGACGGGCAGATCGCCGGCTTCGCCCTCGAAGAAGCCTTCGCCGGCCACATGGAAGCGCGCGATCATTGCCTCGGTCAACCCGAATGCTCGTTCCAGCCAGCCGGTCTCGGCGGTGGCGGCGTGCAACTCGACCAGTCCCAGCCCGACCTGTGCATAGTCGCTCAGGTAGCCCTCCTTGCGGCGCCTGCCCGCGCGCCACGCGTGACTCAGCCGGCCGTCCGGCATCATCTCGCCGAGCAGGAATTCGGCCAGTTGACGCGCGCGCTCTACCAGGATCGGCCGCGCCAGCAGGCGTCCTGCCTCGGCCAGCGCGTGCAGCATCATCCCGTTCCAGTCAGCCAGCACCTTGTCGTCGGTAATCGGCCAGACGCGCTGCGAGCGCGCGGCAAGCAGCCGCTCGCGCACGCAGCGCTCCCATTGCACCCACTGGGCAACGTCCAGTCCGAGCTGCGCGCGCACCTTCTCCGGCGTGCGCCGCTCGAGCACCGACAAGCCATGCTCCCAATTGCCCCTGGTCGTGACTCCGTAGAGCTGCGCGGCGGCCGGCGCATCCGCTCCCAGCACGTCCTCCAGCTGCGCTTCGGTCCAGCAGTGGAAGCGGCCCTCGACGCCTTCGGCGTCGGCATCCTGGGCACAGCAAAAGGCTGCCCGGGACGCGGCCGGATGCATCTCCCGCTCCAGATAAGCGAGCGTGTCCTCGGCCACGAAACGCAGGCGCTCGTCACCGGTCAGCCGCCAGGCCCCCACATACAGGCGCACCAGCTGCGCGTTGTCGTAGAGCATCTTCTCGAAGTGCGGCACATGCCAGCGCCGGTCGGTCGAATAGCGCGCGAAGCCGCCGCCGACATGGTCGTAGATTCCCCCGGCGGACATCTGGCGCAGGGTCGCGACCAGCATCGTTCGCGCCGCATCGCCCGCTGGCAGGCTTGCGACTGCGTCCTCATGGCCGGCCTCGAGCGTCCCGGCCGAAGCCCGCGCCAGCAGGTATTGCAGCAGCGGTGGCTGGGGGAACTTGGGGGCCGATCCAAAACCGCCGTACTGGACGTCGAAATTTCGCGCTATGCCGGCGATCGCTCGATCGTGCAGCCCGTCTGCCGCCGCCCGGCGCGGCGCGGCGCTACCCTTGCGGACGTGTTCCAGCAACTCGCTGGCGTGGTGTTCGAGATCGGCGCGGCGATTGCGCCAGGCGTCACTGATCGCGTCGAGCAGCTCGGCGAAGCCGGGCAGGCCGTGGCGTGGTTCCGGCGGGAAGTAACTGCCGCCGTGAAATGGCGCCAGCTGGGGCGTCAGGAACATGTTCATCGGCCAGCCACCCTGACCGGTCAAGGCCTGCAGTGCGCTCATGTAGACCTGGTCGACGTCGGGCAGTTCCTCGCGGTCAACCTTGATGGCGATGAAACCAGCGCGCAGGATCGCAGCGACCGTCTCGTCCTCGAAGCTTTCGCGCTCCATCACGTGGCACCAGTGACAAGTGGCATAGCCGACCGAGAGCAGGATCGGCTTGTCCTCGGCGCGCGCGCGCGCAAACGCCTCCGCACCCCAGGGATACCAGTCGACCGGGTTGTGGGCGTGCTGCAGAAGATAGGGACTGGTCTCGTTGGCCAGTCGGTTGGTAAATTTTGGCTCTGGGCCGGAGGCGCGATTTTCCACTCGCCGAAGCTACCACGGCAAGCCCTGACCCTGCCACGCCCGCTGCCACTGCCGCCGCCTTCGCCAGCTCCCGGGCAGGAGCTCAGTCGGCCAGCGCCTGGGCGAGAATCAGGGCGACGTGCCGGGCCTCGCGCCCGGCCCCATGGGCAATCTGCTGACGGCAACTGGTGCCATCAGTGATGACCAGCGTATCGGGCTTGGCTGCACGCACGGCCGGCAGCAGGGAGAGTTCGGCCATCTTCATCGAGACCTCGTAGTGGCGGGCGTCGTAGCCGAAACTTCCGGCCATGCCGCAGCAACCCGAGTCGATCAGTTCCACCGCCAGGCCGGGAATCCATTTC
>JAHYJF010000331.1 GCA_019428955.1 Burkholderiaceae bacterium | reverse complement strand
GCGCAGCAACAGCGCGCCTTCGAGCTGCTCCAGAAAATCAAAATGTAGGCAGGGCGCGCAACCCCGATCTCTCCCCAAACCCGCGTCGCCAAAGGACAAACTCGTTCAACGCGGTCCGGAACTTCGGTCTAGATGCTGGTGCTGCCCAAGGTGCTTGCGATGCTGATCGTGCTGCCGCTGCTGACCGTGTTTGCCGACGTGCTGGGTGTGCTCGGCGGCATGTTGATGGCGCAATCGCAGCTCGACGTCGCTTACCCCGAATTTATCGGCCGTCTCGTCAAAGCGGTCAACCCGACGGCCTGTTTTCGGTAGTGTTCAGCTCGCTGGATCTGTAGGATGGGGAACGAAGAGGTTATTTGCGTGCGCCAGGTATCGACCAGCTTTGGCGCGCATGTGGTGCACGCGGGCCTCGACCTGAGCGTGCGTCAAGGGGAAATCTTCGCGCTGGTTGGTGGCAGCGGTTCGGGTAAATCGACAATGCTGCGCCAGATGGTCTTCCTGCAGCAACCCGACACCGGCACGATCCGCGTACTGGGCGTCGATCTCCAGGAACTCGGCGACAACTCGGCGCTGGCGCTGGCGTTACGCCAGCGCTGGGGTGTGGTGTTTCACCACGGCGGCCTCTTCGGGTAGCTGACGGTGCAAGAGAACATCGGTTTGCCGCTGTGCGACCTGTTCGGGTTGACCATCGTCGTGGTCACCCATGATCTCGACTTCCTGTGGCAGCTTGCCGATCGCGTTGCCGTCCTCGCCGAAGGCAAGGTACAAGGCGTCGGCTCGATGTCCGAGCTATCGCAGATGAACCACCCCGGGATACACCAATTCTTCGCAGGCCCGCGCGCCCGCGCGGCGCAGCAGGCGGCTGATCGCCCGCCGCCGCAGCGCCAGGTTCCCAAAGCTTCGGCGGCCTCATCGAAACCAAAGTTAACTACGTGCTGGTCGGCGCATTCGTGGTGCTGCTGGCCACCGCATTGATCGCCGCTACGCTCTGGCTGGCGGGGGGCAGCGTGTTCCGTCAGCCGGCGGATCTGTACCTGGCGATCGCCGAGGAATCGGTTGCCGGGCTCAACGTGAGCGCACCGGTCAAGTACAGCGGGGTCGATGTCGGCAAGGTGCAGGGCATCCAGCCAGCGCCGACGCCCTCGAGAAGTTCGGCCTCGAGGCTGCCCAGGCCAGCTCGGGTGCGGGCCAGGCCGTAGCCCATATCGACGCCCAAGTGCAGCTCATGGGCGCAGAGATACTTCCCGAGTTGCAGCGCCTGCTGGTCGGACTGCAGGCGCTGTCGAGCTCACTGCGTCACCTGAGCGAGCAGACCGAACGCGACCCGGCAAGCCTGTTGTTCGGCCGCAGTCCGGTACCCCCGGGACCAGGCGAAGCGCCGTCCGCCAGGCCAACTCCATGAACCCGGCTTCAATCAGGTATCTCCGGCGCATGGTTGCGGCTGCCATGACCTTGTTACTGGCTGCCGGTTGCGGCGTGTTGCCACCGAAGTCAGCACCGCCACCGGCTTTCTTCACGCTTGATGGCCCGCTGGCCGGGGACGAGGATGCCGTCAAAGGCGATCGCGATGCGGCCACCATGCTGGCGAACGGGCCGACACTGATCGTCAACCAGCCGCGGGCCGGCGCGGGTGCGGACAGTCGGCACATCGTTTACGTGCGCAAGGCCAACCAGCTGGAAGCCTTCGCCCACAGCGAGTGGATCGACACACCGGCGCGAATGCTCGCGCCGTTGATCGTGGCCGCGCTCGAAGGCGGTGGCGCGTTCCGCGCCGTGGTAGAGACACCGTCCAGCGCTGCCGGCGAGCTGCGTCTGGACACCGAAATCGTGCACCTGAGACACGAGTTCGGCGCGCTACCCAGCCGCGTTCGTCTCACCTTGCGTGCCACGATCACCGACAACCTGAGCCGCCGCGTGCTGGCGCAACGCGACTTCGACGAGACTGTCCCCTCCGCCAGCGAAAACGCCTGCGGCGAAGTGGTCGCGGCCCATCGAGCGACGCGAAAACTACTCGCTGCCTTGGCCGGGTTCTGCAACGAAACGGCGCGCAACTGGCGGCGGCTGTGATCGCTGCGCTACTTCGCCGGCACGCTCGTGCGAAGTTCCCGATAGATGCCTCCGCCTTCGACGCTACCGCTGACGCTGCCCTCGCCACGCATCCGGCGCAGGCAGTCTTCCCGGTCGGCCTCCGGAAGGCCGTTGCAGCGCAGGAGCCGGTTCTGCTCGTACTGGCCCTGAGCGTTGCCGGTGGCCCTGACCTTCCTGTCCTCTTGCAGCGCGGCACCGGCTTCGCGCAGACAGGTGGCGCGGTCCTGGTTGCTCTGGCTGCTGATGCAGGCAGCGCGATCCTGCTCATAGCGCGCCCGGGCGTTCGCAAGGCTGTCGCCAGCAGCCGCGGCCAGACCCGCAAAGAGCAGGGCGCTGAACGCGAATGCCGACCAGATCACCGCGCGGATGATCTCCCGGCGGGAAAGACCCGAGTCACGAAGCATTGATGATGGCACGACGCTCTCCTCTTGTAGGAGGCCTCACCGTAGCAAAGCGGCGTGAGCGCCGTCTGTGCGCGAACGAACCGTTCCCGACGATTCCGCTCCCGAATTCATTGCGCAAGATGCGCGGCCGGCTCGGATTCCTGGCGACGCACCTCGCGCCCTTTCATTTCCAGATAGGCGCTGCGGCCGATCTCGTGCAGTTGCCGCGGATGGCGTTCGGTGGCAGCGAACCAGTCCTCGAGGCTCTTCTTCGAGCGCCGTGGCGCGGGCAGCGCGGACGCTCCGAGATAGGCATCTATGGCCAGGTAATAGCGCATCGTGTTGCGCTCGACCACGCCCCGGACTCCGCCAACGAAGATCGGCCGACCGTCCGGCGCCTGCCCGACGATGCTGAAGCCCACCTTGTTGCGACCGAGCGTAGCGAGGTAGACATCCATCGCCGAACGCGCGAGCAGCCCGTACGAATAGGTGTACGCCACATGCACCAGTGAACGGCGTCCTTCCAGCGCCACGGCCTCAACCTGGATCAGGTACGCACGCGTGCCCAGCGGTCCGGTGGGAGCCTGTAGGACCACGCTCAGATATTCGTCGCTGTCGTGCGCCACGTCGAACGAAAACTGCATCCAGTAAGCGTCGCCGAGCGGCTGGTCGATCTTGCGTCCAACGCCTACGCGCAAGCCAGCGGGGGTTGTGGTGCTCGCGGCACCGCAGTACTTGACGTTCAGATGCAGGATCAGGATGTTGCACCATTGATTGATGCGTCCAAGCACGCCCCGCACCTCGTCGTAGGGGTGGTCGACGAGCGCGTAGATGTCGCCCTGTAGTGAGTCGGAAGTTTCCTGCGAGCGCAGGTAGAGCGACTGCGGAAGGAAGTGGATTTGCGGGCTGGCACGCAGCTGCGCGAAGCATTCGCGCAGCGCGGCCGAAGACGCACGGTCGGTCGTCTGGCCGTAGGCAGGACCGGCCC
>JAHYJF010000330.1 GCA_019428955.1 Burkholderiaceae bacterium | reverse complement strand
AGGTCGGTCCAGCCAAAAGCGGTGGTTGCCAAAATCGCTCCGGCGCCGTCGAACATCGGGCGGGACGAGGCAATATTGGTGCAGCTCGCGACGCGCCAATCGCCCAGCCGGCGCTCGACCGACGCGCGCAGCCGCAGCGCCGCATCGCGCACGTTCTCGGGGGCGGTGACGCGAACCTCCGCCAGTTCTGCTGAGCCCACCATCGTTTCCGGCTCCCTTGTGGCGGCGCGAATTTCCGGCATCGACCACGTGCGGCGCGATGCCGGAGCATCTTCTCCTGCCGTCAAGGCTAGCGAGTCACGCCATATCGTGCAAGTTCAGGATCGGGTTTGCCTCGGCCGGCATTTGCAGAGCAGAGGCTGCGCGCCTCACAACCTTCGGGGTTCCTGCGAAGCACCGCTACCGCGTCAAAGCCCAAGCGCCCCGCGCGCGATGATGCCCAACTGAATTTCGCTGCTGCCGCCAAAAATCGACCAGGCCCGGCTGTTGAGATAGCGCGCCGCCGCAGTTCGCGCCGGGTCGGCACGGTCTTCGGGCAGTGCCAGCCCGGCCATGCCCAGCATTTCGGTGGCGAACTGCTCGACCGCCTGCCGAATTTCCGAAGCGATCAGCTTGGTGGTCAGGCTGAGCGCTGAGGGCGCGTCGCCCGCCGCCATGCCGGCCAATATCCGCAATTCGGTCATCTCGAGCGACATTGCGTCGATCTCGATCCGCACCAGCCGATCGCGCAAGATCGGGTCGGCGGCGCAGGGCAGGGCGGCCAGCCCGGCGCGCAAGCGTGCGACATCTGCCACCAGCGCCGGCCCGTAGCTGCTGCCGCCGCGCTCGTTCTCCAGAAGAAACTTGGCGATGGTCCAGCCCTGACCCTCAAGCCCTACCAGATTGGCGGCGGGAACGTGGACATTGTCCAGGAACACCTCGTTTACCTCATGGTCTCCCGAGGCCGAAAGGATGGCGCGAACCTCGACCCCCGGCTGCGCCATGTCCACCAGCAGAAAACTGATGCCGCGCTGCGGTTTCACCGTGGCGTCGGTGCGCACGAGGCAGAACATGTGGGTTGCATGTTGCGCCATGGTCGTCCAGGTTTTCTGCCCGTTCAGGACAAAGTCGCCGTTTGCGTCGCGCACGGCACGGGTGCGAAGGCTCGCCAGATCGGACCCCGATCCGGGTTCGGAAAACCCCTGCGCCCAGAACTGCGTGCCGCGCCGCAGGGGTGGCAACCAGACGGCTTTTTGTTCCGGTGTGCCGAACGTGTAGAGCACCGGACCCAAGAGTTTCAGCCCCATACCGGGCAGCACTGGCGCCCCGGCACGTGCCAACTCCTGATCGAAAATGAAGCGCTGGATCGGCGACCAGCGTTGGCCCCCCACATCTGCGGGCCAATGCGGCACCAGCCAGCCCTTGTCATCGAGCACGCGCTGCCAGTCGAGCACCTCGGGCGGCTCGCCAAAGACCGTGGTGGTGCGGGCTGCCAATTCGCGAAACCGGGGTTGCAGCGCCGCCTCCAGAAACGCCCGCACCTCGGCGCGAAAAGCCTGATCCTGTGGCGAAAAGTCGAGGTCCACCTACGCCTCCAGAATCGTTACGCCCGACACTCCGGGGGCGCCGTAGACGTGGGAGTAGCCAAGTCGCGGTGCGCCGGGCACCTGCCGCGCCCCGGCACGGCCTGACAATTGCAGGACGTTTTCGTAAACCTGCCGCAGACCCGAGGCGCCAATCGGCTCGCCGCACGCCAGACAGCCGCCATCGGTGTTGACCGGCAAGGCGCCACCGATTTCGGTGCGGCCTTCGGCCAGCCACGCTTCCTGCGCGCCGTCGTCGCAAAAGCCGTTTTCGGCCATGTGCATGATCTCGGCGCCGGATTCGGTGTCTTGCAGTTGCGCAATGTCGATGTCGCCAGGCGCGACGCCCGCCAGATCGAACGCCGCGGCCGAGGCGAGCCGCGTGGCGCTGGCATCGCCGCTACCCTCGACCATCGGCGCGAAAACCTCGAACGACCCGGCCGGACGGCTGCGCACCACGGCGGCGCGCAGCCGTACCGACCTGCCGCCCAGTTGCCGCGCCCGCTTTTCACTGGCGAGGATCAGCGCCACGCCACCTTCGGCGGGCGAGCAGAACATGAATTTTGTCAGCGGGTCGCTGACCATCGGCGCCGTGGCAATGGTTTCGGCATCCACTGGCTCGCGCCGCCATGCATGATCTGTGAGCGCCCCATTGCGAAACGCCTTTTCTGCGACCCGCACCAGCGAGGCGTCGGAAATGCCGAAGCGCTGCTTGTAGCGGCGAATTTTCATGGCGAAGAACTGGGTGGTCAGCATCAGCCCGGTCTCGCCATACCAATCCGGCAGGCCCCAATCGGCCGGGCGCGGGTCAAAGGCGCCGCGCGGGTGTTTGTCGAAGCCAACCACCAGCCCCAGATCGAACTGGCCCGAAGCGATGGCGCTGGCGGCTCCGAACAACGCCGAACCGCCGGTGGCGCATCCGTTTGACACGTTGATGAACGGCAGCCCGGTCAGCCCCAGCTCTGAAACCATGGTATCGGCATTGCCCGCCGAATCGGACCCGCCAAAGGCGAACTGCATGTCGGCCCAGGAAAGCCCTGCATCGGCCAAGGCCTGTCGCACCGCAAATGCGCCCTGCTGCAGCCCGCTCGCCCCTTCGGTGCGGCCGAAAGGATGAATTCCGACGCCGACGATATGCACCGTGCTCAAGCCATGTCTCCCTCGGTATCGGGCGCAAAGGCATAGCTGACGACCTTGCGCGGCGGGCCAATCAGCGCAATCGGCAGCGCCACCACCCGCATCGGCATGCCGATGCAAAAGCCGTCGAGTGCGGCGCCCGTGAGCCGACCTTCAACGATCAGCGGGCCCAAATCGATGTAGCCCACGGCATAGGGCACAAAGTCATCCGGCCCCGCGTAGGGCGGCGATTTTGGCCGAAAGCGCTGCACCGTCCACGACCACAGCGATCCGCGCTGCGGCAACTCCTCTGCTGCCCAGTCCGGCCCCTGCGGCAATGGAAACACCAGTCGGCCGCTTTCGCGGTGCCGCCCGGCGAGCAGGGTCACGGCCCCGGTGTCGGGAGCAATGCGCATCAGGTTGGCGCTGATCGGCGGGGCGGAGGTGTTGCTTTCCATGTCGGCCATCATAGCCGCATCAGCCACCCGCACCGAACTAGCCTTTGCGCTAGGGCACCGCGCCACGCTCCGACGCTACACTGGCCGCATCCGCATGCTGTCTTTTCCGGCCGACAAGGAATACACGATGCTGCTGCACCTCAACGACGAACAGGCGATGCTGCGCGACAGCATCGAGCGGTTCGCGCGAGCTACGCACGAAGAATCGCCCGCAACCGTCGTCGCAGGGCTCGCCGAACTTGGGATTCTGGCATTGGCTGCCCCGGAACCGGCAGGCGGCCTCGGCGGGCGCGGTGATGATCTGATGGTGATGATGGAGGCCGTGGGGGCCGGTTTG
>JAHYJF010000329.1 GCA_019428955.1 Burkholderiaceae bacterium | reverse complement strand
GGCGCGCAGGCCCGCGCGCAGGTGGCACCAGGCGTCGAGGTACCAATTGTCGCGATAGTGCACCAGGCGCTGGGGCGAGATCTCGCGCTCGGTCACCTGGTCGGTGCCGCGGGCGTGGTAGTGGATCACCAGACGTTTGCGGCGCAGCAGCGCCGAACCCACCACCTGGAAATGCTCGAGGTGGAACTGGCGCGCGCCCACGCTCAGGATCCGGATCCGGCGCTGGACCTCCTCGGAAGGATCGTCGGCAGTTCCCAGCAGGCCGGTGAGGCGTGCGAGCAGCGGCTTGATCTGGGGCCCGAGCAAGCCGCCGGTGTCAAGGTTGGAGAGCAGGTGCTGCATGGTGAGCAGAGCGTGGATCTCCTCGGCCGAGAACCACAGACCGGGCAACTCGTAGTGCGGTCCGATCCGGCTGCCGGTGGCCTCGAAACGATAGCCACCCAGCGCGCGGTCGAAGACGATCGGCGCGTTGAGCCGGTCCCTGAGGTAGTTCAGATCGCGCTTGAGCGTGGCCCAGGAAACGCCCAGCCTCTGCTGCAACTCCTTGCGGGTGACGAAACGGCGATCGCCCAGGATCTGGTCGATCTGGTAGATCCGCTCCATGGCGCTCATCAGGGTCTCCATCGCGGCGTCAAGAGGCAGAAGCTTACGCCTTGAGCCCGACCGCCCGGGGGCGAAAGCTTCGAGCGAGCCGGGCAGTGCGGCGCGGCCGGATTCCCGGCATGATTGAAGGGTGGCGCGGAAAGCGTCGAAAATGCATGCTGGGAGACATTTGATGCGCTTGCTGCTGGCCGAAGACGAGACTCACGCCGGGCAGTACCTGGTCAAGGGGCTGGGTGAGAATGGTTTTGCGGTCGATTGGGTGCGCTCCGGCGACGAGGCCCTGCATCTGGCTTTGCACGGCAACCACGACCTGATCGTGCTCGACGTCGGGCTGCCGGTAATGGACGGTTGGGAGGTGCTGCGCGCGCTGCGCCTGCAACGCCGCACGCCGGTGTTGTTCCTGACCGCCCATGACCGCGTCGAGGATCGCGTCAAGGGCCTCGAGCTCGGCGCCGACGATTATCTGGTCAAGCCGTTTGCCTTTTCGGAACTGCTGGCAAGGGTGCGGGCGCTGTTGCGCCGCGGCAAGGGATCGGATCGGGACGCGCTTGAGCTGGCCGACCTGGTCGTGCACCAGATGCGGCGGCGCGTCGAGCGCGGCGGGCGGCGCATCGACCTGACCGCCAAGGAATATGCGCTGCTCACGCTGCTGCTGCGGCGCACGGGGGAGATCCTGTCGCGCACGCTGATTGCCGAGCAGGTCTGGGACATGAACTTTGACAGCGACACCAACGTCGTGGAGGTCGCGGTACGCCGCCTGCGCTCGAAGATCGACGATCCGTTTGCCGAGAAACTGATCCACACGGTGCGCGGCTTCGGCTATGTGATGGAACGGCGCAACTGACGATGCGCGCTCTGCTATCCGGCGCGCACGTTCCCAAGGCAATTCTGCCGCACTCGCTGTCCACGCGCCTCGTCCTGTTGTTCACGGTCTCGACGACGATCGTATTCGTGCTGCTCGGCGCGAGCTTGCAGCAGATGTTGCGCATGGAGCTCAAGCAGCGCGATGTCGAGGAACTTGGGAGCCGGGTCAAGGTCGTTATCCATCATTTCGATGAAATCAGCTCGCCGGATGAATTGCAGCGCAGCATCCCCCGCTTCGCCGACGTCGCCATCGAACAGGCGCGGATGCAGATCGGGCTGGTGCAAGGGGGGAACTGGTTGCTGAGCCCCGCGAGGGCGGTGGTCAGCATCGTCGAGCACAACGGGGTCGCGCAGCTTGCCGGGCGCGAGGCGGTCGAGTACGTCGGCCCGATGGGCCGGCGCTGGTGGCTGGTGATCGTCGCTCACCAGTGGCGCTGGAACCCCGGGCCGCCCGTGCATGCGGTGATTGCGCTTGACGTTACCGACGCGACCAATGTCCAGAAGCACTTCCAGAATGCATTGTTGATCAGCGGGGTCGCGGGGATCCTGCTGATGGCGGCGCTCGCCTGGTTGGTGACGCGCCAGGGCCTCGCACCTCTGGGACGGATCGCCGCCGAGGCGGAGCGCGTCACCGCCCAGCGTCTCGGACAAGCGCTCTCGATCGAGGACGCGCCGGCCGAAGTACGGGGCATGGTGGCGAGCATCAACCGCATGCTCGAACGGCTCGGCGAGTCGTTTCGCTCGCTCGAGCAATTCAGCGCCGATATCGCGCACGAGTTGCGCACCCCGGTCAATACCCTGCTGCTGCAAACCCAGGTCACCTTGTCGCGCGAGCGCAGCAGCGACGAATACCGCGAGACCCTGCACGCCAGTCTGGAGGAGCTCGAGCACCTGCACCGCATGGTCTCGGACATGCTGTTCATAGCGCGCGCCGAGCGTGACATGACGCAGATCACCCGCGAGTTGGTGCCGCTGCGTGCCGAGGCCGAAGCGCTGGCCGAGTACTTCGAACCACTTGCTTCGGAGCGCGGCCAGGTGATCACCATCACCGGAGAAGCACAGGTCCGGGGCGATCGAGCGATGATTCGCCGCGCGATCACCAACCTGCTCTCCAACGCGGTGCGCTACGCCCCCCGGGACACCGCCGTTGCGGTGCGCATCGATCGCACCGCCGACAATGTCGTGCTCACCGTCGAGAACCGCTGTCCGCCGATCCCGGAGGCCGAGCTCGAGAGACTGTTCGACCGCTTCGTGAGGCGCGGTGATGCGCCCGGCATTGCAGCCGAGGGTACCGGTCTGGGACTGGCGATAGTGCGCTCGATCATGACCCTGCACGGTGGCAGCGTGCGCGTGCGCGCACTCCCCGACGGGGTCGCCTTCGAGCTGAGCTGGCCGACAGCGGGCGCGGAGATGACGGAAATGTAATCTGAGCGTCAGCCTGGTGACGGGTACGGTGGGCAGAATGGCGGCTCCCGACCCACTCCCCACCCAGGAACATCGCTATGAAGCACCCCTTGTTCACCGCGCTGCTCGCTGCACTGGCTCTCCTGCCCTTCGCCAGCCGGGCCGCGCAACCCGGCTTTGCTGCAGCGACGACCGTCGCCGGCAGCACTACCTCGGCCCCACTCGTCGACGGGCTGGTAAAGCGCGTCGACCCGGCCGCCGGCCGGGTAACCATTGCCCACGGCCCGATCCCCAACATCGGCATGCCGGCAATGACGATGGTGTTCAAGCTCAAGGACCCGTCCTGGGGCGCTCGCCTCAAGGTCGGGGAGCAGATCCGCTTCTCAGCCGACGAGGTAGGTGGCCAGCTCATTGTCACGCGCCTCGAAGGGTCGCGCTAGGAGCGATCCACATTCCCTATACAGTTTGCGGATGCGTCCCCTCGCGACGCGCCGGATCAAGGACATCGAGTGATGGAAGTTGCAGGGAAGACGCGGCGGGTGGCCGCAGCGCTGGTGCTGGCCTGGGGCCTCACGGCCCAGGCTGGGGAAACTCCCCCCGGGGCCAGCC
>JAHYJF010000328.1 GCA_019428955.1 Burkholderiaceae bacterium | reverse complement strand
CCCTTACCCGGCTGCGCAATTCGGCGGCAGCGGCGCGGGTGAAGGTCACCAGCAGGATCTGCTCGATGCCCAGTCCGCGCTCGACGAGCGCGCGCACCACCAACCCCACCAGCGTCCAGGTCTTGCCGGTGCCGGCGTCGGCTTCGACCAGATTGCGACCCGACAGGATGTCCGGGTCAAGCGCGGGATGTGCCCTGGCGGCTGCCGGATTCACCTGCCGCTCCGTTTCTTTTCTTCACCACCGGGAGACAGTTCCAGGCGCGCGAAGAGCGGCTCGTAGAGCGGCAGCCCGGCGCCGAGAATCGATTCCAGTGGCGGCGGCGCTCCGCGCCACATGGCCTCGAGCCAGGGATCATCGCTCTCCGCCCGAGCGCCGCCCCCCGGCGCCCCCATCAGCGTGCTGTGCGCGGCCCCGAGGGCCCTGCGATGGGCGCCGGCCGCAGCCGGATCGCCACCATCCGACGGATGCGCGGTGGCGCGCTCGAGCTGCGCCGCGTCCCCGCCCTTTTCGAGGTAGGCCCAGGTGGTTCTTGGAAACAGGGCGAGCGGCTCGCAGCGCACCCGGCGCCAGGCGGCGAGCACGGTGCGCAACTCAGCGGTGGCGTTATCGGGCGGCACTACGCGGCGCAGATCGTCGCCCGCCGCGAGCATCGTTTGGGCCTGCCCGCCGGCTGGCAGCCGACCCTGCTCGATGGCACATTGCCACAACAAGTGGCGCAGCCACGCCTCGGCCGCCGCCCACACTCCGAAGCCATAGGCGGTTTCGAGCAGCTGCAGCGTGCCTACCCCCAGGATTCCGACCTCGCCGACGATGGTCAGCCCGTCGATCTCGACCCGCAGCGCCAAGCGCTCGCTCTGCCGCGCACCGCCGTCCAGCCCGGCCTCGAGCTGGTCCAGCGCGGCCGCCAGTCGCTCGGCCTCGCGCACCACGGCCAGCGCCCGCGCAAGACCCAGACTGGCCGCCGGATAATCGGGTTTCTGCGCCAGGCGGGCAGCAATCCTAGCCGGACCCTCACCCCCACGCAAGGCGCGCAAGGCCAGGTTGAACTCGCGCCGCGTCGGCTCGATGTCGACGGGCGGATCGTCATTGGTCCGGACGCTCTCGTAAGGCAGACTGACACCAACCCCGTCGCGCAGGAACAGCCGGGCGGGCCGCGCAAACACGTCGACCAGCGCCGCCAGCTCGACTGCGTCCGGCTCGGCGGTAGCTGGCACCAGCTTCCTTGCGGCCAGCGGTTCGGCCGGCGAGCGCAGCGCCAGCGGCTGCGCCAGCACCCGTGCCGCATCCAGCCACTGGAACGCGAAGCTGAGGTCGCGCTCCGGCTTTGTCCCCGCGCCCGGCGAGCCACTCCGCGCCGGCCCGGTTCCACCCCCGAATACCCGCGGAGCGAATGGCTGCAACGGGTGCTCGCGGACCTCAAGCGGCGCGCCGCGATGGCGATCGACATAGCCGATCAGTTCCCGCACCACGGTGGCGGGCTGCAGACGCGAGTTGTCGCGCGCCTCTCGGCCGCGGTAGAGAATCACCAGCCGCTCGCGGGCACCCAGCACAGCGTCGAGGAAGATGCCGCGGTCGTCAAGCCGTGCGATCCGGTCACCGAAACGCGGCCGCACCACCATCAGGTCATATTCGCTGGCCGCAGCCCGGCGCGGCCAAGCCTCGTCGTCCATGCCCAGCAGGCACACCACCCGATACGGCACTCCTCTGATCGAGCCCAGTGGCGCCACTGTCACCATGCCGCCGGGCTCGGCACTGCCGGCGGTGGCAGCGAGCGCATCGGCGAGTGCCTGCCGAAAGGACATCAAATCGACCGGTGGCGCCGCCCCGGCGAGTGCACTGTCGCCCAGTTCGATCAGCGCGTCGCGCAGCACCAGCCACCCGTCGCGCAACTCCGGCAGGGGGCCGAAACGCTTCTCCAGCCAGCCATGGGTCAGCGCGCACCACGATTCGACCGAAGCCATGCGGGGCGCGCCGCGGAAACACCCGATGTCATCGAGCAGCACCATTAGCCGCCCGAGCCCCTCGCTGCCGCGCACCGAAAACATGCACACCGGCACTCGCCCGGGCAGCAGACCTATGTCGTCGGATACCGCGGCTCCCAGGAGCAGCCGCTCGATGCCGACCGTCCACCCGTGGCGCTCTTCGGCCGAATCCTCTCCGCCGCCGCCGCTGCCTCCTGACCCGGTGGCGGGGTCGAGCGTGAACTCGCCATGAATTCCGGCGGCAACGAGCGCGGAGCGCAATTCATCGGCCTGCGCCGAGTCTAGCCCCAGGGCCTGAGCCAGCGCACTGTTGCCCAGCAAAGCCGCCACCGCCTCGACGCCGATCGGCTGCGCGGCCAGCGCCAGCACCTCCAGCGCGGCCACCACTACCTGGTCGGTGGTGCGCATTTCGCCAGAGATCCGGAACGGGATGCGCAACTGCGCCGGCGCGGCGCCGAACACCGCCTGGATCCGCGCGGCATAGATCTCGACGTTGGTGCAAAACACCACCACTTCTTCCGGGCGCAGTTGCGGCATCTCGTCGAATAACGCCAGCAGCCGGTCGTGGAGCACCTCGACCTGGCGCGTCGGGCCATGGGCGGCGTGGATCTCGATTGCCGCCGGCTCCTCGCCGTCCCTCGCTTCGCGGTGATCGCGCCGCGTCAGTTCGTCCCAGGGCGCATCACTGCGCATCAGCACGCTGCGTTGCAGGGCCTCCAGGTCGCTTCGCGCCCGAGGCTCGGAGCGCTCGCGAAATTCCTCGTCGACGTTGACCTGGTAGCTTTCCTCGAGCTGGCGCAACTGCACCAGGAAGTCGCGATGGGCGCGCCCCCAGTCACCCAGGATTGCCGGCTCGTCCTCATAAAGCCAGGCGCTCTCCGGCGCCGCCGCCGCGATGCGCGCCGCCTGTGCGGCGCTGACCACATCGAGCCAGAAATCCCGGCAGGGATCGGGAGCGAACCAACGCACGTCGAGCACCTCTCCGAGTGCTCCGTAGAGCTGGAATTGTTCGGGCGCCATGGGCACCAAGCCGAACAGCCGCACCCGCTCGATGCCGGTGAGAACACGCAGCCGAGCGGCGCCATCCGGGCCTGATCGGCCTGCTTCGTCGAGCAGGCGACGGAAGCTCTGGAAGGGATGTTCGCGCGAAACCCCCGGCAGGCGCTCGAGCAGGCGCGACCATAGCCAGCGTTGCCACGGCTCGTGGGCGAGCACGCCATCGGCAGCGCCCAGCCAGCCGCCGCGCGCCCAGCGCTCGAGCCAGTCGCGCCGATAGGCGAGGTAGCGATCGAACACCCGCGCGATATCGGCGGCCAGTTCCAGCCGCCCTTGCGGCGCTGCCGCTGCGACCCGGGCGCGCAAGAGCTCAAAATCGGGCTCTGCGGGCAATTCGGCGAGCAGGCCGAGGATCGCCCAGCGCGCGATTGCCGGATCGAACGGCGAGCGTCCCGGCAGGCCAGGAACGGCGCGCTCCAGCAGGCGCCACAGGAAGCGGCCGGGGAATTCAATGCTGACCCGGGCGCAAACCCCGTCGCGACG
>JAHYJF010000327.1 GCA_019428955.1 Burkholderiaceae bacterium | reverse complement strand
GACTGAAAATCACGCACCATCATCGGATAGGGATGTGGTCCGGCCACGGTACCAATGATGTAGAAGGTCGTCTCGACCTGGGTCACCCAGTCGCGCATCGCCTCGTTGAGCGCGTCCTTGAGCGTGCGCGAGCCCGAGAGCACGGGCACGACCTCGGCTCCGAGCAGTTTCATCCGGTAGACATTCTGGGCCTGGCGGGCAATATCCTCGCTGCCCATGTAGACCACGCACTCCATGCCGTAGCGGGCCGCCACGGTCGCCGTGGCAACGCCGTGCTGTCCCGCGCCGGTCTCGGCGATTACCCGGCGCTTGCCCAGGCGGCGCGCCAGCAGCGCTTGCCCGACGGTATTGTTGATCTTGTGCGCGCCGGTGTGGTTCAGGTCCTCGCGCTTGAAGTAGATCTGGGCGCCGCCCAGTTGCTCGGACCAGCGCCGGGCATGATAGACCGGGCTCGGCCGCCCCACGAAGTGCTCCATTTCGTAGGCGAACTCGGCGACGAACTCGGGATCGTCGCGAAACCGCTCGTAGGCCTCACGCAACTCGCGCAAGGCGTGCATCAGGGTCTCGGCGACGAACACTCCCCCGTAGGGGCCGAAGTGCCCGCCGGCATCCGGGAAACTGTAAGCGCTCATTGATCACCCTCGCCATTGACCGCCTCACGCCGGGCATCGGCCAGAAGCACTTCCTGCACGAATCGCGCCATCTTCCTGCTGTCCTTTTCCCTCGGATCGGCACCCTGGATGCCGCTCGAAACGTCGACCCCGGCAGGGCCAACCTGTGCTATCGACCGGCCGACATTTGCCACCGTCAGGCCGCCCGCGAGAATCAACCTCGGCGGCCGTTGCTGCGGGATCAGCGACCAGTCGAAATGCTTGCCGCTGCCCCCGAAATCGCTGCTCCATGAGTCGGCAATGAAGGCCTCGGCGGCGGGAAAGCGCGCAAATGATTCTAGCAAATCAGCCTGCCCGCGGACCCTGACCGCCCGCCAGTATGGCACTCCCGCGGCCAGTGCCCAGGCGCACTCCGCCGGACTCTCGTTACCGTGAAACTGCACCACGTCGAGTCCGACCCGTGCCACCGTCCGGGCGAGGAGATCCTCGGCGGGGTCGACGAACAGGCCAACCACGGCCACCCACGACGGCACCCGGCGGCGCAGGGCAAGCGCATCATCGAGCGCCAGGAAGCGCGAACTCCCCGGGTGGAAGACCAACCCAATGGCATCGACCCCGAGCGCAGCGGCGGTATCGACGTCGCTCGAGCGCACCATGCCGCAGAACTTGATCCGCGTTCGCATCCCTTACTCCAGCAGTGACTTGCCCTGCCACAACGGCATCCCCGGTGGCGGGGCAGGCAGTCCGAAGCGTCCATCGTACGTCACGGCCTGAAGGTACAACCCTTCAGGGGAAAAGGTCGGTGCCGCGAGGCCGCGATCACGTCCCGCGAGCACAGTGCCGATCCAGTCCTCGGGCTGGCGCCCGATACCGACGTAGACCAGCGAACCGACGATGTTGCGCACCATGTGGTGCAGAAAGGCGTTGCCCTCGAAGCGCAGCGCCACCAGCGGCCCCGACTCCTCCACCGTAAGCGTGGTGAGACGCCTCACCGGCGTCTTCGCCTGACACTGGGACGAGCGAAACGCCGAAAAATCGTGCTCGCCGACCAGGCGCTGGGCAGCGGCCCTCATGGCCGCGACGTCGAGATTCCGGAATACCCAGCCGGCGCGCCCAACCCAGAGGGGGTGACGCACCGCGGCGCGATGGATCAGGTAGATGTAGCAGCGCGACCGGGCGCTGAAACGGGCATGAAAATCGGGTTCAACCTCCTGGGCGTGGAGCGCCGCCACCGTCGCCGGCAAGCGGGCATTGGTGCCGCGCACCCAGGCCTGCGGCAAACGCGCGGCGTCGGTGTCGAAATGGACCACTTGCGCGGTTGCATGCACTCCGGTGTCGGTCCGACCGGCACAGGTCACCCGCACCGAATGGCCGGCCAGCGCCGCGAGCGATGCCTCCAGCGCGTCCTGCACCGCGCCGCCCCCCGGTTGCGTCTGCCAGCCGGAGAAGCGGCTACCGTCGTAACCTAGGATCAGGGCGATTCTTTTCACGATGCTCAAAAAAACACGGGAAAGCCAAGCTTTCCCGCAGTTTGCCCAGTTTGCAGGGGCGGCCGCCAGCGGCTGCCAGCGTTTAGCGAATCTTGCCCAGCAGCGCGCGTGCCTGTTCCTGTTGCGCCGAATCGCCGCCGGCGATGACTTCCTCGAGCAACTCGCGGGCCCCTTCCTTGTCGCCGATTTCCTCATACGCCCCGGCCAGATCGAGCTTGGTCGCCATCTCCTGCCAACGCTCAGCGTCGCCATCGGTCGGCTTGGAAATGGTATCGGGGTTGAGATCGAGACCGATCGACGACAGGTCGACCAGGCCGGGTTCGGGCTCCAGTGGTCCACTAAGCGTATCGAAAGATGGAATATCGACATCGTATTCGTGCAGATCCGCGATCGCGTCCGGTTCGGCGCGCGCGGCCACCTTGCGCAACGCCGAACTACTGTCCGGAGCTTTGCCCGGCTCTGCCGGGGCGTCCTTCGCGTCCGCCGACTCGGCGATGTTCAGCGAGGGCAAATCAATGCGTCCTTCGAGGGCCTGTTCGAGGGCAGAGTCATTCTCCGCCGCGCTCGGAGATTCCCCTGCACGCTGCTTCTCGGCCCGCACGACCGTCGAGTCGGCCACGGTATCGAGCTCGAAATCGAGGTCGGCAAACGTCGACCCCGAAGTCTCGGGGCCACGGTCGCCCGGGGCCGGCCCCACATCCTCATTTGGACCGATCTCCGTATCGGGCCCGTTGACCGGCGCCTGGCCGGTATACAACGGATTGTCCGGATCGATCGACAAACCCAGCATTACGACCTTGGGCCACTCCTCATTCTGCCCGCCACCCATGATGAGCATTTCCTGGGCCAGGGCGCCGAATCCGCCGGCGTCGCTGCGGCTGGCGAGGATTTCGCACAACTTCAACCTGATTGCCTGGCGTTCGGGTTGCCGGACCAGCGCCTCGCGCAGGATTTCCTCGGCTTGCGCTTCGCGACCATAGGCGATGTAGACCTCGGCCTCGGCGATCGGATCGACCTCAGTGGAATGGACCTCGAGTCCGCTGTTCCTCGTGCCGCTCGCAAACAGGCTCTCGCCGGTGTCGACGCTCTGGCCACCGGTCGCACCAAACAGCGAATTGGCGGTGAAGGCATCGGTCGCGACCAGGCTATCCTCGAAACGCTCGACGCTCTTGCGCCGGCGCCGCAGGTACCAGGCATAGAAGCCACCCAACAGGGCGAGGCCACCCAACCCCGGCAACAACACCGGATTTGAGGCCAGATCGTCAAAGAAACTTGGCGCCTCGGGTGCTGCTGGGGCTGGCTGGGCGGCTGGAGCCTCCGGCTTGGCCGCTTCCGGAGCTGGCACAGGCGCTGGCGCAGGTGCTGCGGCCGGGGCTTCGGCGGCCGGAGCTGCCACCGGGGCGGCGCCATCGGCAGGAGCGGCGGG
>JAHYJF010000326.1 GCA_019428955.1 Burkholderiaceae bacterium | reverse complement strand
AGATCAATTTTGAGTCGCTCTACCAGCAGCGTCGCCAGCAGGCGGCCGAGGAAGCCGAAGGTTCGGCCTCGGGGATCATCGTCCCCGGCGCCCGGCACTAGGCCGCTGGTGAGGGGCAGGGCCATGACCGGGAGGTGGCTGCGACTGGTGCTGGCGACGCTCGGGACGGGGCTGCTCGCCGCCGCGGCCCAGGGGGCTGAATACCGCTCGGTGACGGCGTCCGCCGCGGTGCTCTACGATGCGCCGTCGGCCAGGTCGAAAAAGATGTTCATCGGACCGCGCGGTATGCCGCTCGAGGTTCTGTCGACCTTGCCGGCCTGGATCAAGGTCCGCGACGTTACCGGTGACGTGCTGTGGGTGGCGCGTGCCGACCTCGGCCCAGTCACGCAGGTGGTCGCGCGGCGGCTGACGAATTTGCGCGCCGAGCCCAAGGAGCGCGCCGCGGTGGGCGTGCAGGTTGCCGCCGGGGTGCTCCTGGAGGTGCTCGGGGACGATCCTTCGGGATGGATCAAGGTGCGCCACGCCGAAGGCGCGATCGGCTACGTGAAGGCCGACGAGATCTTCGGGCGCTGAGGCGATGCGCATAACGGTGCTCGGTGCCGGAGCCTGGGGTACGGCGCTGGCGCAGCACGCGAGCCGTCATCACGAGGTCCTGCTTTGGGCGCGTGACGTCCAGCAGGTGGAAGCGATGGGCCGGGAACGGCGCAATCGCCGCTACCTCCCGCAGATTGCCCTCTCCCCCGCCATCCGCTTCAGCGCCGACCTCGGCGCGGCCGCCGCTTTCTGTGCCCAGGGGTTGGTCGTGGTGGCGACCCCGGTGGCAGGGTTCGAGGCCACGCTGCGCGCCTGGCAGGGTCATGCCGACGGCCGCGAGCAGGGGTTGATCTGGGTATGCAAGGGGATCACCCCGCAGGGGTCCTATTTCCCGCACCAGATCTTCGCTGCGCTGGGCAGCGGGGTTCCGGCCGGGCCACTGTCGGGCCCGAGCTTCGCGCTCGAGGTGGCGCGCGGGCTGCCGGTGGCCTGGGTACTGGCGTCGCGCTCGCCGTCGCTGGGCGGCGTGGTGCGCGCGGCATTGCATCACAGCGCGGCGCGGGTCTACACCTCGGATGACGTGATCGGGGTCGAAGCCGGCGCGGCGCTCAAGAACGTGATCGCGATTGCCGCCGGTATTTGCGACGGGCTGGGCCTGGGGATGAACGCCCGCGCTGCGCTGATCACCCGCGGGCTGGCCGAGATGGCCCGCTTTGGCGCTGCCCTCGGGGCCAGGCACGAGACCTTCATGGGCCTGGCCGGGGTCGGCGACCTGGTGCTGACCTGCACCGGCGATGCGTCGCGCAACCGCTCCGTCGGGCTGCGGCTCGCCGCCGGCGAGTCGCTCGACGAGATCGTAGCGGCACTGGGCCACGTCGCCGAGGGCGTGAGCTGCGCGCGGGTCGCGGTCGAGCGCGCCCGCCAGGTTGGCGTCGAACTGCCGATCGCCGAGGCGGTGGTGCTGGTGCTCGCCGGCGAACAGTCGGCCCGCGAGGCGGTGGCCGAACTGCTCAGCCGCGAGCCGCGCGACGAGTCGCTGACGGCCGGTGAGCAGGGCGACGCGCGATGATCCGCTCGGTGTGCATCTTCTGTGGCGCCAAGCCGGGACTCACGCCGGAGTACGCCGAGCTCGCCCGCGAGTGCGGCCGCGCGATCGCGCTGCGTGGTTGGCAGCTGGTCTACGGGGGCGGCAGCATCGGACTGATGGGCGAGGCGGCGGCGGCCGCGCTGGCTGCCGGCGGCGAAGTCGTGGGAGTCATTCCCGAGGTGCTGATGCGCCGCGAGCTTGGCAAGCACGACGTCACCCGGCTGGAGGTGGTGCCCGACATGGCGACCCGCAAGGAGCGCATGGTCGAGCTCTCGGATGCCTTTATCGCGCTGCCGGGTGGGCTGGGCACCCTCGACGAACTCTTCGAGGTGCTGACGCTGCG
The DNA here is from genome assembly GCA_019428955.1 of Burkholderiaceae bacterium. Taxonomy (GTDB): domain Bacteria; phylum Pseudomonadota; class Gammaproteobacteria; order Burkholderiales; family Burkholderiaceae_E; genus JAGXFR01. Next base: position 1,569 of record JAHYJF010000326.1, on the reverse strand, counting down.
CCAGATCGGTTTCCATCACAAGCCGGTCGGGCTGCTCAACCACAACGGCTATTTCGAGCAGCTGCTGGCGATGTGCGCCGGTTTCGTTGCAGCCGGCTTTGTCCATCCCGGCGATCTCGATTACCTCGTGGTCGAAGCCCAGGTCGACCCGTTGCTGGCGCGCCTCTAGCGCTGAACCGCGCGCCGCGGAAGTCCCTTCGCCGCTCCTCAGGCGCCGCCGGCGAAACCGTTCTGGCGCCAGGCTTCATAGACCACCACTGCCACCGCGTTGGACAGGTTGACGCTGCGGTTGCCGGGGATCATTGGCAGGCGCAGCCGGTGATCATCATCGAATTCCGCCATGATCGCCTCGGGCAATCCGGCCGTTTCGCAGCCGAACACGAACCAGTCGCCGGGCCGCAGTTCGAGCGCGCTCGGCGCGATCCGGCCCGCGGTGGTGAGCGCGAACATTCGCCCCGGCGCTTCGGCTGCGAGCAGCTCCTGCCAGCCACGGTGGACCTTCATGGTGGCGAACTCGTGGTAGTCGAGGCCGGCGCGGCGCATCTTGGCATGATCGAGCGGGAAACCCAGCGGCTCGACCAGATGCAGATGGGCGCCGGTATTGGCGCAGAGGCGGATCACGTTGCCGGTGTTGGGCGGGATTTCCGGTTGAACCAGGACGACGTTGAACATTGGCACACGACCTCGGCGATCGGGTTGACAGACTGGCGCGCACGCTCAGGAGCGCGGCGTGCGGGCAGCCACGATGGTAGCGACAAATGCGGCCCCGGCGTTGCGCGCCGTGCGGGCCGCTTCGGCGAACGTGGCGCCGGAGGTCATCACGTCGTCGACCAACGCCACCCGCAAGCCGGTGAGATCGCGTTGGCAACCGAAGGCGCCACGCAGGTTGGCGGCGCGCTCGCGCAGTGGCTGCAGCGACTGGGGTGGGTCGTGGCGCACCCTCGTCAACACCCCCGCCTCGTGGGCTGGTGACTTTCCTCTCGTTGCAGCGCCGCCGTGCGCGCCGGCGATCGCTCGCGCGATCAGCCACGACTGGTTAAAACCACGCTCGGCCAGGCGCTGGGCGGACAGCGGGATCGGCAGCACGAGATCGAGGGGGAAGTCGATCCGGGCCGCCAACGCCGCCCCGAGTGGGCCGGCCAGCGAGACTGCATGGCCGAACTTGAGCGCCAGGATTAGCCGGTCGAGCGGCGGGGCGTAGTCGGCGAGCGCGACCGTGCGCTCGTAGGGCGGCGGCGCGTTGCGGCAGGCCTGGCATGGCAATCCCCGGGCAGGCCCAGCCAGGATCGCAGTTCGGGGCAGCAATGCCCCGCCGGGGTCGCGTTGCGCGCACACCGGACAGCGCGGCGCATCAACGCCCGGCAGGCTCGCCGCGCACGAGCCGCACCAGCCCAGGCGGCGCTCGGCAGGGTCATCGAGCGGCAGGGAGCAGAGCGCGCAGCAGCGTGGCAGCAGGCGGTGGGCGAGGCTCGCGCCGCGCCGGCGCAGCAGGGCCAGCGCCCGATTCGCGGGCGACGTCGCGGGGGGTGAAGGCCATGCCCCGGGGTAGTCCATGCGTCATTGAACCCG
>JAHYJF010000325.1 GCA_019428955.1 Burkholderiaceae bacterium | reverse complement strand
ACCTCTGAACGCGCGAAAGGAGTCGATGGCAGGTCGACTCCCGCCCACCGAGAGGATCTCGCGCAGGAATAGCTGGCCGGTTTCAGCCACCATCCGCTCGCCGTCAGCCTGTTCGGCCGCTTCCTCGAAGGACGCGTAGGCGTCCGCCGAGAGCACTTCGGCCCACTTGTAGCTGTAGTAGCCGGCGGCGTAGCCGCCGCCGAAGATGTGTGCGAAGCTGTTCTGGAAGCGGTTGAATGCCGGCGGGGTCACCACCGCCACTTCGCTCCTCACCTCATCGAGCAGCTGCTGGACGCTCTTCGCCGCGCCGGGGGTGAACTGGCTGTGCAGCAGCATGTCGAACAGTGCGAACTCGACCTGGCGCAAGGTCTGCAGCCCGCTCTGGAAGTTCTTGGCGGCGAGCATGCGCTCGAAAAGCGCGCGCGGTAGCGCTTCGCCGGTATCGATGTGGGCGCTCATCTCGCTGACGATTTGCCACTCCCAGCAGAAGTTCTCGAGGAACTGGCTGGGCAGCTCGACCGCATCCCACTCGACGCCGGAAATGCCCGCGATCGCCAGTTCGTCGATCCGGGTCAGCATGTGATGCAGGCCGTGGCCGAACTCGTGGAACAGCGTCGTCACCTCGTCGTGGGTGAGCAGGGCCGGCCGTCCCTGGGACGGCGCCTGAAAATTGCAGGTCAGGTAAGCGACCGGAGTTTGCAGGGTCGCGCCGGTCCTTCTGCGCGCGCGCGCGTCGTCCATCCAGGCGCCCGGGCGCTTGTCGCCGCGCGAGTAGGGGTCGAGATAGAACTGCCCCACCAGCACGCCGTCGCGCTCGATGCGGTAGAAGCTCACATCTTCGTGCCAGACCGAGGCCTGATCCGGCTTGACGCTGACCCCGAAAAGCCTTTCGACGAGGGCGAACAATCCGCCCAGCACGCGCGGCAGTTGGAAGTAGCGCCGTACCTCCTGGCCGGAGTACGCGTAGCGCGACTCGCGCAACTTCTCCGAGGCAAAAGGGATGTCCCAGGCGCAAAGTTCGGCCATGCCTAGCTCGGCGGCCGCGAAAGCCTTGAGCTCGGCGAAATCGCGCTCGGCGAACGGCCGCGCCCGGTGCCCCAGGTCGCGCAGGAAGATCACCACTTCACCGGCCGATCCGGCCATCTTGGGTGCCAGCGAGACCTCGGCGAAATTCGGGTATCCGAGCAGCCCGGCCTCCTCGGCGCGCAGCGCGAGGATCTCGTCGATGACCGGCGCGTTGTCGAGCGCCGCGCGCTCCTCCTCGGCTGCGGGAGCCTGGGCATCGACTGACGCGCGGGTGGCGTTGGCGCGATAGATGCTTTCGCGCAAGCTGCGCTGCTCGGCGTACTGCAGCACCGCCAGCACCGCTGGTTGCTGCAGGGTCAGCACGTAGCCCTGGACACCGCGCCGCTCGGCTTCGGCGCGGGCGGTCTCGCGGGCGTCGTCGGGTATGCCCGCGAGTTCCTGCTCATCTTCGATCGGGAGGGCGAAGGCGTTGGTGGCGTCGAGCACGTTCTCCGAGAAACGCTGCGACAACTCTGCCGCGCGTTCCTGGATGGCCGCGAAGCGTTCGCGTGCCGGCGATACCAGCTCGGCCCCGCCGAGCCGGAAATCGCGCAGCGCGTGTTCGACGACGCGCTGCCGCTCCGGGGACAACGCGGCGAACCCTTCCGAGTCGCGCAAGCCCTGGTAACGCGCGAAAAGTCTCTGGTCCTGGCCGAGCTCGGTCCAGAACTTGACCACCCGCGGCAGTTCGGCGTTGTAGGCGGCGCGCAGTTCGGGCGAATCGGCCACTGAGTTGAGGTGCGAGACCGTGCCCCAGGCCCGGCCCAGCTGCTCGGTGGCATCCTCCAGGGGCGTAACCAGTGATTCCCATTCGAGCGGCGTCTCGGGGTCGGTTGCCTTGGCCAGCGCGGCGCGGGCACGCTCGATCAGCTCCTCGAGCGCGGGCGCCACCTGGTGGGGCGAGAACGCGTCGAATCGGGGCAGGTCGGGAAATACGAGCAGTGGGTTCATGGCTGGTTTCCTATGCCTTGGCCGGGCCAGCTTTCTGCGCGGCCGCATGGTCGCGTTCGGCTGCCTCGAGTGTATTGACCAGCAGCATTGCGCGCGTCATCGGGCCAACGCCGCCCGGCACCGGCGTGATCGCTCCGGCGACCTTAGAGACTCCGTCGAAGTCGACGTCGCCGCAAAGCTTGCCGGCGTTCGGCCCGTCGGGAATCCGGTTCATGCCCACGTCGATCACCACCGCGCCCGGCTTGACCATATCGGCGGTGATCATCCTCGCCTTGCCCACCGCGGCTACCAGCACGTCGGCGCGCCGGCAATGTGCGGCCAGATCGCGCGTCCTGCTGTGGCAGATGGTGACGGTGGCGTTGCGTTGCAGGAGCAGCATCGCCTGCGGCTTGCCGACGATGTTGCTGCGGCCGACCACCACGGCCTCGGCGCCGGAAAGCTCGACGCCTGCGTCCTCGAGGATTTTCATCACGCCGTAGGGAGTGCAGGGCAGGAAGCGCGGCTCACCGGTCATCAGCGCGCCCGCGTTGCCGACGTGGAACCCGTCGACATCCTTGTCCGGCGAGATGCGCTCGATCACGCGGCGCTCCTCGATCTGCGGCGGCAAGGGCAGTTGCACCAGAATTCCGTGCACCTTAGGGTCGGCGTTCAACGCGTCGATGCGCGCCAGCAAAGCCGCCTCTGCGGTGTCGGCCGGCATTCTCTCGAGGATCGATCTGATGCCCGACTCTTCGCAGTCTTTCACCTTGTGGCGCACGTAGACCGACGATGCCGGATCTTCTCCGACCAGGATCACGGCAAGCCCGGGCTGGGTGCCGGCCCTGGTCAGTGCTGCAGCGCGGAGCGCGCATTGCGCGCGAATGGTACGGGCCAGTGCGGCACCATCGAGAATCTTGGCAGTCATCAGGAGAACCTTGGAATAGTTGAATGATCGAATGGTTGGTTGGTCGGCAACCGGCACCAGTGAACCTCGGGCTGCGTCGCCGCTCTTGTTCGCCACCACAACAGCTCTCGCTTTACAGTGCCGAAACAGCTGATTATAATTGCCGGCTTGCTTGGGGGTATAGCTCAGCTGGGAGAGCGCTTGCATGGCATGCAAGAGGTCAGCGGTTCGATCCCGCTTACCTCCACCAGGTTTTTTGGCAATATTGCATCAACGTTGCCTGCTTTTTTTGGTCCCGTTCGTCTAGAGGCCTAGGACACGACCCTTTCACGGTCGGTACAGGGGTTCGACTCCCCTACGGGACGCCAAGCACACGGAGCCGGCCGATTGGCCGGCTTTTTTTCCATGGACACATCCGAAACCCGCGACCCACGCCTGTCCAAGCGGATGAGCGAACTGGGCATCTGCTCGCGCCGCGAGGCCGACGAGTGGATTACCAATGGCTGGGTGAGGGTCGATGGCGAGGTGGTCGACACGCTGGGCGCGCGCGTGCCGGTGGATGCCAGGATCACCGTCGACGCCCAGGCCCGCCAGCACCAGGCAACCCGGGTGACGGGGCTGATAAACAAGCCGATTGGCTATGTCTCCGG
>JAHYJF010000324.1 GCA_019428955.1 Burkholderiaceae bacterium | reverse complement strand
GCCTACTTCGACCGGCTGGGAGTCCCGCGATGCTCCTGACCTCAACTCCTCGAACCGCCCGGTGCGGACCCCCATGCCGGGTGGTGTGGGAGGGGTCCGATCAACTATGATCGGACCCTATCCCGATTGCGGGCCAAGAAGCGGGGTTGCGAGCCGCGACCGTGCCTCGGCTTGACGTACATCAGTTCGGCGCCCCGGATGATGGTGCGCAAGAGTAAATCCGGTTGGGGCTATGGGCTATAGTGGAAGCACCATAACCGTCCAGCGCCAAGGATAGTCCGCTGCAACAACAGCGCACCACCCGGCGCAGAGTGCGACCGCCGCGCACGCTGTTGGCAAACAGTTGCGCGAGCAGCTAGCATTGTCCATCATGAGCTCTGTGGCAGGCCGCTTCGTGGCCGGTCAAGCCGCTATTTCGCTGCCTGAGTTCACCCAGCTGCTGCGTATGCCCATGCACGTGCTGGCCACGGTCGTAACGGCTCTGCAGGACAATGAGCTTCTGCTCCAAACCGCCGATGACCCGCCGCTGTTTCCGCCCGCCCGCGACCCGTCGCTGATCAGCGTGACGCAAGTGCTCGACGTCATCCGTTGCGCCGGAGAAGCGTTCTTCTTCTCCCCCGATGGGTTGGCGACCCCAGCGCCGGTGGATCAGGTACTCGAGCAAATGCGCTCCGCCGTTGAAGCCGCCGTGGGCGCGGTCAGCTTGCGAGATCTGGCAGGCCAGCCAAAGGCTCGCGTCGACGCCCCGGAAAATGGGTTACAGGTCAGAACGGAGCCGACCCTAGTGCCACGCAAAGGGCCAGATCATCCCCCCGAATTGCCCGGCTGGTGAGTGGGTCTGCCGGCACGCGCTGACCAACGCTGCCGCCAGGATTAGCCCATCAGAGCGTGATGGTGACCGACTGGAAAACTCCGTTTTCACGTTCAGTGCATGCCTCGCGGAATCAAATTAAGTGTAAACTAATACTTGGCGCCGGCCACTAGGGGGATCAGCGATGGATCAGGTCAAGCCATTGATGCCAGGGCAACTCAGCCGGCACTGTGACGTCGGAGAGTTTTCCTTCGAAACCACCGCCGAGCTGGAGGATATTTCCGAGATCATCGGCCAGGTGCGGGCGGTGGACGCGGCCCAGTTCGGCATCGGCATGCGCCGCGATGGTTACAACCTGTACGTCATGGGACCGAGCGGCAGCGGCAAGCACACCATGGTGCGCCAGCTGCTGGATCAGCGCGTCGCCGGTGAGGAGAGTCCCTTCGACTGGTGCTATGCCCACAATTTTTCACAGCCCCACAAACCTCGCGTCATTCGCCTGAGCGCCGGCCGCGGCGCCAAGCTGTGCCGGGATATGCAGCAGCTGGTGGACGAGTTGAGCGCCACCATTCCAACCGTATTCGAAGGCGAGGAATATCGCCATCGCCTGGCTGAAATAAATAATGAATTCGGCGAGCGCCAGGCCAAGGCTTTCAATGAGGTCGGCGATGCGGCCAACAAACATGGCATCGTCCTGCTCGGGACCCCCAATGGCTTCTCCTTCGCGCCCGCCAAGGACGGCGAGGTGGTCAGCCCTGAGGAATTTGCCAAGTTGTCCCCCGAGGAGCAGCAGAAGATCGAGAGCGACACCGTGATGCTGCAGGAAATGCTGGAAAAGGTGGTTCATCAGGTGCCGCGCTGGCGGCGCGAACGGATGCAGCGGGTGCGCCGGCTCAATGAGGAAGCAGTGTTGTTCGCGGTCGGCCATCTGATCGAGAGCCTCAGGCAGGAGTATGCCGATTCGCAAGTGGTGAAGACTTACCTGGATGAAGTGCAGCAGAACATCATCGAAAGTCTCGACGACTTCAGGCAACCCAAGGAAGATCAATCCAACCCGGCGGCCCTGCTCGGCGTTTCCGAGACGACCGATCTGAGCCGTTTTCGCATCAACCTGCTGGTCGATCATGGGCAATGCCAGGGCACGCCAATCATCGACGAGGACCACCCCACCTATCAGAATCTGATCGGGCGGGTGGAATACCTCTCGCAACTGGGCACGCTGGTGACCAACTTCACCCAGATCAAGCCGGGCGCATTGCACCTCGCCAACGGCGGCTACCTGCTGCTCGACGCGCTCAAGCTGCTGACCCAGCCGTTTTCCTGGGAAGCGCTCAAGCGCGCGCTCTCGAAGCGTGAGATCCGCATCGAATCACTTGGCCAAATGTATAGCCTGGTCAGCACGGTCTCGCTCGAGCCCGAGCCGATTCCACTGGATGTCAAGGTGGTGGTGTTTGGCGACCGCCTGCTGTATTACCTGCTGGCCAACCACGATCCCGAGTTCTCCGAGTTGTTCAAGGTGTGCGCCGATTTCGAGGATGAGGTCCCGCGCAGCGCCGACAATCACCTCTTGTATGCCCGACTGATCGCCACCCTCGCGCGGCGCGACCAGCTGCGCCCCTTTGACCGGCAAGCCGTGGCACGCACCATCGAGCATTGTGCCCGCCGCGCCGAAGATGCCGAGAAGCTTTCCACCCATATGGAAAGCCTCGCCGACCTGGTGCGCGAAGCCGATTTCTGGGCTGGAGCGAGCGCTCGCGCGGCGGTGTCGGGCGAGGATGTCGAGCGGGCCATCCAGGCTCAGATCCACCGCGCCGACCGATTGAGGGAACGAGGCCATGAGGCAATTCTGCGGGGCACGCTGCAGATCGAAACTTCAGGTTCAACGGTAGGCCAGATCAATGGCCTGGCGGTTTTCCAGCTCGGTCAGTTCGCCTTTGGCCAGCCCGCGCGCATTACCGCCGCGACGCGCCTCGGGAGCGGGGTGCTGATCGACATCCAGCGTGAAGTCAAGCTGGGCGGTGCGATCCACTCCAAGGGCGTGCTGATCCTGTCCTCGTTCCTGGCGGCGCGCTATTCGCGCGAGCAGCCACTGTCGCTGTCGGCCAGCCTGGTGTTCGAGCAGACCTACGGCATGGTGGAAGGCGACAGCGCTTCGCTGGCGGAATTGTGCGCTCTGCTGTCGTCACTTGCCGGCGTGCCCATCAGGCAGTCGCTGGCCGTGACCGGTTCGGTCGATCAATTCGGCCGGGTGCAGGCAATTGGCGCGGTCAACGAGAAGATCGAAGGTTTCTTCGAGATTTGCTCGCGGCGCGGGCTCGGCGCGGAGCAGGGTGTGATCATCCCGGCGAGCAATGTCGCGCACCTGATGTTGCGTCGCGACGTAATTGCCGCGGCCCAGGCCGGCAGCTTCTACATCTATCCGGTCAGGACCGTTGACCAGGCGCTCGCGCTGTTGACCGGGGTGAACGCGGGCGAGCCTGATGACGCAGGCGTCTTTCCCGAGAACAGTCTCAATCGACTGGTAGCGGATCGTTTGCAGAACTTGGCTGAAATCAGGCGTCGCTACGGCAAGGATGGCGTGAGCGGCGGCAAGGACAGCGATGACAAGTCCCCCCAAGCGCAAAATTCTGCTGGCACTGGACATCTCGCCCCGTAGCCGCTCGGCCCTTCAGATCGCCGCGGCACTGGCGGCCGCACCCGATCTCGAGCTGGCCGGCTTGTTCGTCGAGGACGCCAACC
>JAHYJF010000323.1 GCA_019428955.1 Burkholderiaceae bacterium | reverse complement strand
GGCAGGGCGCTAGGTCGCTCCTCGCCCTCCTCGATTCCTGACTGGCTGTCTGGGTCGGGGCCGGTGTCGGTATGATCGGGGCAGGGTTTCTTTCTCGACTTCCTGATCGGAGACCATGCGATGATGAATCTCGAACGCCAGACTACGCGCCGGCTGCATGAAGAGCATGTCGCGGCCCTCGACCTGCTGGGCAGGTTCGAACAGACGCTGGCGAACTACCGCGATCCGCCAGAAATCATCGACGATCAGTGGCGCGGAATCGCGCGCGACATGGGCTCCGGCATGGCCGGCGAAATCGCGCGTCATTTCGACTTCGAGGAGCAGGCGCTGTTTCCGCGGCTCGAGGCCAATGGCGAAGGGCATATCGTGCAACTGCTGAGCGATGAGCACAGCGTCATCCGCCAGGTCGCCTCGGAGTTGGGCGCTCTGTTGCAGGCGTCCCTGACCGAGCAGTTCGAAGGTGCCGAGTGGCGGACACTGAAAATGCTCGGATTTGAATATGTCGAGCGTATGATTTCGCACGTGCAGAAGGAAGAAATGGCACTATTGTCGGCGCTCGAGAATATTCTAGGCGAGGACGACGACGCCGAACTGGTGCTCGATTACGCCGGCTGAGGAGAAGACATGGGCAAGACAGCGCAACCAGCCGCTGGTGAAGAGATCACGATCAGGTCGCTGATCAAGGATGACCTCAAAACAGTGGTCGAGATCGACGCGGCGCTGGGCCGGCTGGCGCCGCGGCGCGCCTATTTCGAGCGTCGCCTGGGGGCCGCGCTGGCGGCCCCGGAGCTGCACGTGCAGTTCGCTGCCGAACGCGCTGACGCGCTGGTCGGATTCGCGCTGGCGCGTCGCCTGGTCGGCGAGTTCGGGGCGGTGCAGCCGGCGCTGCGGCTCGAGGTTATCGGGGTGGATCGCAGCGAGCAGGGCGCTGGCATTGCGACCAGTCTGCTGGCGCGGCTGCAGCAAAGCGCGGTCCACGGTGGCGCGGCCGAAATCCGCACCCAGGCTTCATGGCGCGACGGCAAGATGCTGCACTTCCTCGATCACGCCGGGTTCTCGCTCGCCACCGACCACGTGATCGACTGCGCGGTGCGCGTCGAACACTTCGACGCGGTCGAGCAGGAGCACTTCGAAGCCCCTGAAACGGGAGAGTCATGGAAGACGCCGGAGACCGATTACAGCGCGGCGGCGGATAACGATTTCGAGGCGCTCGGTCGCGATCGCATCGAGGCGCGCTCGCTGGCAGCCGGGGATTTCGACGAGGTGGCGCGCATCGACCGCAGGATCACGGGTGTTGATCGCAGCGCCTATTTGCGCCAGGTCTTCGCGGAGGCGCTGGGCAACTCGGGCGTGCGGGCGTCACTGGTGGCACGCAAGCACTCGATGACGGTCGGTTTCGTGATGGCCAGGACCGACTTCGGCGACTTCGGCCGGGCCGAGCCGGTCGCGGTCCTCGATACGATCGGCGTCGACCCCGACTTCGCGCGCGCCGGGGTTGGCCGTTCACTACTCTCGCAGCTGTTTCTCAACCTGCAGGCGTTGCGGGTCGAACGGCTCGAGACCGTCGTGGCCCGCGGCGACTTCGCCCTGCTGCGCTTTCTCTACGCGGCGGGCTTTGCGCCCGCCGAGCGGCTGGCGTTCGTGCGTTCAGCCGTGTAGTGACTCGTACTTGGCCATCAGTTCGTCCGGACTCTCCGAGTAGTCGGGGTTCGGGACGATGCAGTCGGCGGGGCAGACCAGCTTGCACTGCGGTTCGTCGTGGCCGCCGACGCACTCGGTGCACTTGAACGGGTCAATGACGTAGATCGGATCCCCCGTCGAGATCGCATCATTGGGACATACTGACGGACAGGCGTCGCAGCTGGTGCAGTTGTCGTCGATAAGCAATGCCATTTCTTCTCCTCGTTGATCCTCTAGGCCGCGAGACGCGCCCCGCCCATTGCGGTCAGTTTTTCATGCCTGAAAGCGCCCCAGATCGCCGCCCCGATCGCGCCGGCGTAGATCGAATCGGGATGGTTGGTCGCGATGAGCTCTTCCATCTTCTCATTGGCCATCTCTTCCTGGAGCGCGGCCAGCAAGCCGACATCGAGCGCCAGCCCGCCGGTAAGCAAGACCTTACCCTTGGTGATCCCGGTGACCTTGAGAAGCTTGGCCAGCCGTGAGGCCATCGACATGTGGATGCCCTTGAGGATGTCGTTGGTGGCGATCCCGCGCGACACCATGTTGATGACGTCGGTCTCGGCGAGCACGGCGCAGATCGAACTGACCTTCTCCGGATTCTCCGAGCGCTTGGACAGCCGGCCGATATCCTCGATGGCCACGCCGAGGTAGCGGGCGATGTTTTCGAGGAACTGGCCGGATCCCGAGGCGCACTGGCTGGTCATCTTGTAGCCCAGGACCTTGCCGCGCGCATCGACATAGATCGCGCGGCCGTTGAGTGCGCCGATGTCGATCACGGCATTGGTGGTGGGATCGAGGAAGATCGCCCCGCGCGCGTGGGTGGTCATGGTGTAGAAGTGGCCGGTAGCGAACTTGACGTTCTCACCTTCGCCGGTGGTGGCGACGTAGGCCACTTCGTCAGCGCTGATCCCGGCTTCCTGGAGTATCGCCTCGTAGCACTCGCGCGCCAACTCGAGCGTGTCGCGGCGGCGAATCCGCTCGCAGCGCCGCGCTACCCAGGTGTGCTGTTCGCCGTCATTGTCGAACAGCACCGCCTTGATCGCGCCGGCGCCGATGTCCAGTCCGATGGTGTAGGTCATGGCCGTGCCTCCGCAGCTTTGCCTTCCTCGACGACCGCCCGCCAGGCGTAGGTCGCGCCGCCCAGCGCCCCGGTGTAGATCGAATCAGGATTGATGTTCAGCGTGACGTCGCCATAGTTCTCTTGGACCAGGTCGCGCAATGATTTCACCGCGGCCTCGTTCTTGGCCACGCCGCCGGTGAAGGTGAATTCGTTGCGTATGCCGCCCGAGCGGGCCAGGATCGACATCGCGCGCAGGATGATCGCCCGGTGCAGGCCCGCCATGATGTCCTCGCGTTTCTCGCCCAGCGACAGCCGGTCGCGCAATTCGGCGCCGGCGAACACCGTGCAGGTCGAGTTGATCCGGATCGACTTGGTCGACTTCATGGCCATGGGCCCCAGTTCGTGCAGGCCCATGTTCATTTCGTCGGCGATGTAGCCGAGGTAGCGTCCGCAGCCCGCCGCGCAGCGGTCGTTCATCTGGAAGCTCTCGACGATGCCGTGGGGGTCGACCTGGATCGCCTTGGTGTCCTGGCCGCCGATGTCGAGCACGGTCGCGGTACCGGGGTGCATCATGTGGGCGCCCAAGCCGTGGCAGAGGATTTCGGAGCGGATGTGCTCCTTGGAGAACGGCAGGCGGGCGCGGCCGTAGCCGGTGCCAACCACGTAGGCCTCCTCGAGCGGCAGTTCGATCACGCTGCGAAACGGCGCGCGCAGGTTGTCGGCCATTCCCATGAGTTCGGGCAGGGCCACGAAAGTCCGGTCAAGGGCGGCGAGCAGGTGGCCGCTCATCGAGTCGCCATAGACCCGATTCTCGACTTCAA
>JAHYJF010000322.1 GCA_019428955.1 Burkholderiaceae bacterium | reverse complement strand
CATCCTCTTCCGGAATGGTGCCAAGCACATCACCAGCGGCAAGTACCCATTTGCCGGCATCCTGAAAGTCGGCACGGTGGACTACAACACCGCTGCCAATGTCTCCGGTTGCGAGAACTGCCATACCGTACCGTTCCTCAAGCACACCTACATCTACGGCACGGTCGCGGACAACACCACTGGTGCTCCGACCGAGTTCTATACCTGCAAGGGCTGTCACTTTGACCAGCGGGCCGGCGGTCACGTCGACTGGCAGGTCCTGAAGGACGACCCGGCGCGTTATGCCGATCTCGGCAACAACCCGCTCACCGACGCGGAGAAGGCCAAGTACGCGTACAAGGCGACGCTGATTAACGACGTGCACATGTCGCACGCCATGGAGTTCGCCTATCCGCAATCGATGAAGAACTGCGTCACCTGCCATGCGGGCAAGCTCGCAACGGTGTTGGCAAATGACAAGTTCACGCCGGAAACCTGCATCAGCTGTCACTCGGTCGATGGCATCAAGGCCAAGATGGCGGCTGCTTCATATAACCATGGCGGACTGGTCGACAACCTGAAGACGACCAACTGCGGTCTCTGCCACGGCGTCGGCGGCGCTCCGTCATTTACCACAATCCACGGCGGTGGCTACGATCCGAAGATCTACACGAGTTCCGGTGTGCGCTATGCCAGCGCGTTCACGGTAACGATCGATAGCGCATCGATAGCCAACAATGTGCTGAACGTCAAGTTCTCGGCAGCGGAATCGCCCGACGTCGCCGGCCTCGCGGTCACCGACATCGTGCCGACCGTGGTGATGAGTCTGTATGGCTACGACACCAAGGACTTCCTCGTGGGCGGTCATAACCGTGACGCGAATAACAAGCGGCTGCTCGAGTATGTCTGGGGCGATGGCAACCCGCGCTTTACGCCGGTTGCGGCCGCCAACGGCAGTTGGGAAGTCAATGTCGATCTTTCGATGTGGGCTGGCAAGTTCGCCGACGGCTCGGTCAAGCGGGCGGAAATCGCGGTCATGCCGACATTGAAGAACGCGGCAGGGGTTACCCTCGGGCTCAACGCGCCGTCGAAGACCTTCAATCTGGTCTCCAACGCCTTTGAGGCCTCCTCGGCCATCGTGGATGTCGCCAAGTGCAACACCTGCCATGACCAACTTGCCACCACGTTCCACAGCGGCAATCGCGGCGGCAACGTCACGGTCTGCCGGATCTGCCATACGGTGGAAAGCGCTGGCAGCCATCTGGAACTGCAATCGCGATCGATCGACTCGTACGTCCATGCGATCCACTCGTTCCAGGCGTTCGATCCAGGCGACATCGACTTTGCCGACCCGGTTGAGGCGCTGCATTTCGAGCACCATATCAACAGCGAATTCCCGCGCTTCACGATTCTGGACTGCCAGTCTTGCCACAATGCCGGCACCTTCAACGTGCCGAATCAGGGCAAGTCGATGCCAAGCGTTCAGTCGGGCACGGATGCTGTCGAGAACGGCCGTAGCATCGGGACGTATCCGAGATATGTCACTGGGCCGGCAGCACGGGCTTGCGGTTCATGCCACCGCAGTCAGGCGATCAACGCTGACGGCGGCATGGGCGACGCGAATAAACTCGCGTCCCTGATGGGCCATCTCAAGACCAACGGCTTAATGATTGAGAATGCCCCGGGGGTTTGGGAAGCCATCGTCGCTAAAGTGATGGCGTTCTTCAACTAGGAGATTCCGAGCGAGGCGGGCTTCGGCCTGCCTCGCAGCTGGTTCGAACTCAAGCTTGATAACGGTTGTAAGAAGGCGAGCCTGATAGGCTCGCCTTTTTTTGGTGGGCGTGCCGCGACGGGGCATGATTCACGGCTGACGATGGGGGCTACGATCCACGGCGAGCGCGGCGGTTAAGTTGGGCGTAATCTGGTGCCTGGATGGATGGCCTCGAGGCACGATTGAATTTCGCATCTCTTATCCAGACCCAGGTGCTGGTCATCGGCGCTGGAGCAACCGGCACCGCCCTGGCGCGCGATCTCGCACTGCGCGGCGTGGACTGCGTTGTAGTCGAGAAGAACGACATCAACGCCGGGGCCTCGGGGCGCAATCATGGGCTGCTGCACAGCGGCGCGCGCTACGTCGGGGGGGACCGCGCTGCCGCCATGGAGTGTCGCCGCGAGGGCGAGATCCTTAAGCGGGTAGCCTCCCAGACGATCCAGGACACTGGCGGCTATTTTGTCGCGCTACCGGGAGACGAGGAGGGCTATATCGCCGATTTTCCGGGGTACTGTGAGCGCGCCGGCATCGATGCACGGGCTCTCGATGTCGCCGCGGCGCGTGCTGCGGAGCCGATGCTCGCGCCAGACGCGATCGCCGTTTTCGAAGTTCCCGACGCCTCGATCGACCCGTTTCGGCTTTCACTGGAAAACATGGCCTACGCGCAAAGTCTGGGCGCGCGCCTGTTGCGGCGAGCACGAGTGGTGGGGTGCGAGCGTTCCGGGCGACGCATCAGCGCCGTGTTGGTAAGGTCGGGCAAGAACGGTGCGGACCTGAGGATCGAGGCCGAGCAGATCGTCAATGCTGCCGGAGCCTGGGCCGGGGAAGTGGCAAGACTCGCCGGAGTCCCGATCGAGATGACCTATGCCAAGGGAACCTTGCTGGTCACTCACACCAGGTTGGCTAGGCGCGTTGTCAACCGCCTGCGCCGGCCCGGTAATGCCGATATCGTGATGCCCGGGGGCACGGTGTCGATCGTCGGGACCACGTCGACGCGGGTCGAGGATCTCGAGGACGTTATCCCGACCACGGCCGAGGCTGACCTGATAATCGCTGAAGCTGCGCGGATGCTCCCGGCACTGGCCGACACACGCTTCGTTCGGGCCTTCTCGGGGGTCCGACCGCTGGTGGGAACGGCAGGTGCCGGAGAGACTCGCGCCATCTCTCGTGGGTTCGCACTGTTCGACCACGAAGATCACGGCCTGGAGAATCTGACTTCGATTACCGGCGGTAAACTCACCACCTGCCGGCTGATGGCCGAACGCGCCGCCGACCTGGTCTGCCGACGCCTGGGCGTGACCAATCCTTGCGTCACAGCGACCACGCCCCTGCCGTTGGCTGCCGAAGGGCCGTGGACCGGCCCGGGGCAGGCGCCGCGCGCGTGGCTGCGTTCGCACGCGATCTCCGACCCGATTCTGTGCGAGTGCGAAATGGTGTCGGCCAGTGCGGTCGAGGCGATCGATGGCGCGCTGCGTGCGTACGGCGAACCGGCGACGCTGACCGAAATCGGCTTGCGCAGCCGCGTCGGCAAGGGCGCCTGCCAGGGTGCCTTCTGTGCGTTGCGCGTTGCTGCCCACCTTTCTCAGCAGGACAACTTTCCGCCGCTTTCAGCTCTGTGCGAGATCCGCGATTTCATTGGTGAGCGCTGGCGCAGCCAGCGCGCGGTGCTGTGGGGCGAGCAACTCGCACAGGCTGAGTTGACGGAGGCGTTGCATTGCGGCCTGCTGGGCGAGGAGCTGCCGCCATGAGTGGTCCCGAACGGGCTGGCTACGATGTCGCCGTGATCGGCGCCGGCATGGCGGGCATGGCCAC
>JAHYJF010000321.1 GCA_019428955.1 Burkholderiaceae bacterium | reverse complement strand
CTTTGGCAATGCCCGCCCCCAGGGTAGGTGTTTTGCCTAACTAACCAGCTGGAAGCGCCGGCCGCCGCGTCTGCGGCGGCCAATCGTGCCGGGCGTCAGCGCAGCGCCGAGAGCACGCGATGCAGCCCCGCCTCGAAGCTCTTGGCCAGGCGCGCAACCGACAGCACATGCGAGTACTCGGTCATGAACGCGGTCGGCATCGGGGCGGTGACGGTGGTCAGGCCATCGTCTTCATGCACGGCGATGCGCGAGGGCAGCAAGTGCGCCAGCGCGGGATCCGCCACCACCAGCTGGACCGCCAGCCGCGGCTCGAGGACTTCGTAGACCCGGCAGCGACCGCTCAGGCGGATCGAGTTGCCGGCGAGCAACTGGTTGAAGTCGTGCATCTGGACGATGGTCATCGCGTTGGCCGCGATACTGCCCTCCAGCCGGGCGGCAACCTCCTCGAAAGGCTGCTCGGAGATAACTGTCAGCGTGTTTTCGCCGTGTATGAAGGCGTCCGCATGCAGTTCATTGGTGGCTCTAACCGCCGTCATCTGGCTCATCTGGCACTCCCGATCCACGTAGGTGAATTGCTTACGCGTGCCATGATCGGGCGCAATGGTTAGAGGGGTCTTAAGACCCCGCGGCAATCAATATTTCTGGCGCGCCAGTCGCGCCGGCGGAACTCAGTCCGCCGACTTGACCGCCAGCACCGGGCAGGAGACCGACAGCAGGATGTCGCGCGACACGCTGCCCATGATCAGCTTGCCCATCGGGCTGCGCTTGCGCAGACCCACGATCACCAGGGTGACATCGGGGGCGTCGGACAATTCGACGATCTCGGCCACGGCATCCTTGCCGCGGACAAACTGCTTGAACGCCCCTTCCACGCCCGCGGCGACCAGGCGCTTCTCGACCGCGTTGACGTCGACCGCATCGGCCAGCGACGGGTCGTTCTGGTTGCCGCCCGAGATGGCGTTGACCACCAGCAGGCGCTCGTTGCGCCGATTGGCAATTTCGATACCCTTCTCCAGGGCGGCCCGCCCCTCGGGACGGGGTGCGTAGGCGACCAATATGGTCATGAAAACGCTCCTTGCGTTGGTATTAGCGAAGCCGGCTCATTTTACCTTAAGAGAGCCCGCCCGTCACCGACTCGCTGGGGGACTGCTGCTACAAGGCCTGCAGGTACAGCTGGGCGTACTCCTCGGCGCTTGCCCGGCGCGGGTTGCCGTAGTGCGCCAGGTCACCCATGGCGTGGGGCACGAGATCGGGAATCATCGCCTCGGTGACCCCCAGCGCCGCCAGCCCCGCGGGCAGCCCGAGCGTCTTGTTCATCGCCGTCACCGCCGCGGCCAGGTCGGCCCCGGGGGCCAGTCCCATCGCCGCGCGCAAGCGCTCGTATTTCTCGGTGCAGACGCTCTCGTTGAAGCGCAGCACTGTCGGCAGGATCACCGCGTTGCAGGTGCCGTGGTGGGCCTTCAAGTCATGGCGCCGGCCGATCGCGTGGCTCATCGAGTGCACTGCGCCGAGGCCCTTGATGAAGGCCATGGCGCCTTCGGTCGAGGCCATCATCATCTGCCAGCGCGCGTCCCGATCGGTGGCGCCATTGGCCACTGCCGCCTCGATCGCGCGCCAGCCGCGGTAGAGGCCGTCGAGCCCGACGCCGTCGGCCGGCGGGTTGGTGGCCGGGGCCAGCACCGCTTCGATGCAGTGGGTGATCGCGTCCATGCCGGTGGCCGCGGTCAGCAGGGGCGGCAGCCCCACGGTCAGTTCGGGGTCGCAGATCGCCACCTTGGGAATGATCCGCGGATCGGCAATCGTCATCTTGCGGCCGTCGTTCAGCACGATCACGAAGCCCACCGAGACCTCGCTGCCGGTGCCGGCGGTGGTCGGGATGCAGATCACCGGCGCCACGCCAGTAATGTGCTTGCCGCCACGCTGGAGCGGGTCGAAGCGCGCCAGCGGCTCGCCCGACACGGCCAGCAGGGCGACCGCCTTGCCCAGGTCCATCGCCGAGCCGCCGCCCAGGCACACCACGCCGTCGCAGCCCTCGCTGCGGTACAGCGCCAGCGCCGCGAGCGTGGCCGCCTCGGTTGGATTGCCCGGGGTGTCGTCGAACACCGGCAAGCTCGCGCCTTCGGCGAGCACCCCTTGGACGCGATCCAGCAGGCCGGCGCCGCGCACACCCCGGTCGGTCACCAGCAGCGGCCGCTCCAGCCCGAGCCGCGCGAGTTCCCTGTCCAGCACCTTGATCGCGCCGAAATCGAAATGGGTGGTCGTCAGGTAGGTCAGGATCGTCATGGCACGCGCCTATCGGGGGCTGGGGAAACTGGAAGTTTAATCCAGCCCGGACCGTGCTGTAATGGCGTCAATGCGTTGGTTATCGCAGGGCGTGGCGCCGATTTGTGGAAGAATCCGTCACGCGGCTGGAGTAGTGACGCTGTATGGGGAATAGGCATGGGCGGTGACAACGCAAGGCTATTGGCCGCGGTCGGGCATGAGGCAGAAGAACCGTCGCCGCTGCAGCTGCTCGCCTTGCTGGAACGGGTCCTCAGCATCAGCGGCTGGTTCTGGAAGACCAATGCCGAGGGCCGCACCACCTTTGTTTCATCCTCCTACGCCGCGGTCAGCGGCATGCAGCCCGGCGAGGTGCTGGGCAGGAACGAGTGGACGCAAGGCCGCAACCTGAAAGCGGCGATGGCCCGGCGCCTGGCGACGGCGGCTGGCCAGCGTGCCGAGTTCAGCGAAATCGAATACCAGCAGATGCGCGGTGACGCGCTGGAGCCGATCTGGTGCATCTCCTCAGGGGTTCCAGTCTGGGACGCCCAGGGTACGTTTTGCGGTTACTGGGGGGTCACGCGCGTCATCACCGAACGCAAACGCGTCGAACAGCGCCTGCAGGCCAGCGAAGCGCGTTACCGCCAGTTGGCCGACACGGTGTCGGACTGGATCTGGTCGACCAATGAGCGCCACGAAATCAGCGAGTTCTCGGCGGCGCCGCGCATCTCCAAAGCGGATATTTTGGGACGATGCCGGTGGGACTTCGCCGATGCTCAGCTCCCCGAGAACGACTGGCCGGCACATCGCGCCACCCTGGACGCCCGGCTGCCGTTTCGCGACTTTGAATTCGTCCGCCAGAATGACGGTGGGGCGAAGCACTGGGTTTCGATCAGCGGCGCGCCGCGCTTTGATGGCGCCGGGGTATTTCTTGGTTACCAGGGAACCGGGCGCTACGTCACGGAGCGCAAGCTTGCCGAGCTGCAGCTGGCGCGCAGCGAGGCTCGCTACCGCCGCCTGGCCACCTTGAGCGCCGACTGGGAATGGAGCAGCGATGAGCAGCATCGCTTTACCTACTTCTCGGAACGCGCGATCAACCTGTCTTTCAACACTCCCGACCAAGGCTACGGGCGCACGCGCTGGGAACTGGAAGGGATCTTCCCCGAACAACCCCAGTGGGGCGAGCACCGCCGCCAGCTCGCCGCCCGGAAGCCGATCCGCGATTTTGAATACCCGCGTGCGAGCCTCGTGCCCCCGCGCGTACGCTGGACCTCGGTGAGCGCCGACCCGGTATTTGCCGCCGACG
>JAHYJF010000320.1 GCA_019428955.1 Burkholderiaceae bacterium | reverse complement strand
CCGCCGCAACCTGCTCGCACGAGTCTATCTGCCGGCGGTGATGCCGGAACTCCTCACCGGCGCGCAACTGGCCTTCGGCAATGCCTGGCGATCGCTCATTTCAGCCGAAATGCTGATCGGGTTCGGTCGGGGCCTGGGGCGTACGCTGGCGTACGCGGGCGAGACCGCCGACATGGTCGGGGTCATGATGAACATCCTGACGATTGCGATCCTGGCGGTCCTGATCGATCGACTCTTTCTGGAAAACCTGAAGCGTTGTTTGCTGCACTATCAATACGTCTGACGACCAGCGGCAAGGGCCCGAACCAGGCTATTATCGATACCCCTACCGGGTAGTGGACTTGTACCCCATTGGGGTATATGATGGTAATTATGGAAACTTCCTCATTGACCCTGGACCTGCCGATCGAAGGCATGACCTGCGCCGCCTGCGCGGCACGCATCGAGAAGAGTCTGAACAAGCTCTCGGGCGTGAGCGCGAACGTGAATTTTGCCGCCGAGTCGGCGTTGGTTACGGTCGCGCCCGGGACCACCTCGGCGGCCGATGTCATCGCGACCGTACGCAAGACCGGTTACGCGGTGCCCGAGCGCATCGCCGAACTGACGCTCTACGGCATGACCTGCGCGGCCTGCGCGGCGCGCATCGAGAAGGTTCTCAACAAGATCGAGGGCGTGCACGCCGAAGTCAACTTCGCCGCCGAATCAGCGCGGGTCAGCTACCTGCCCGGCTTGACCACGGTGGAGCAACTAATCGTCGCGATCCGCAAGGCCGGCTACGACGCCAGTGAGCGTCTCGAGGCCAGCGCCGAGGAGGAAAAGGCGCGTCGGCAGGCTGCCTATCGCGGCGAGCTGCGGCTGCTGTGGATCGCGGCCGCGCTGAGTCTGCCGCTGGTGCTGCAGATGTTCGTAGCCTGGGGCGGGGCGAGCCACGAATGGCTGCCGCGCTGGGTCCAGCTGGCGCTGGCAACCCCGGTGCAATTCTGGATCGGGCGGCGCTTCTACGTCGGCGGCTACAAGGCTCTGCGCGGGGGCGGCGCCAACATGGACGTGCTCATCGCGCTCGGCACCACCATGGCCTACGGGCTCAGTGCGATCGTGACCCTCTTCGGGATAGCCGATCAGCACGTCTACTTTGAAGCCAGCGCGGTCATCATCACGCTGGTGCTGATGGGCAAGATCCTCGAAGCGCGTGCCAAGCTCGGCACGTCGGCGGCGATCGAAGCGCTCATCCGCCTGCAGCCCAAGACGGCGCGCGTCGAGCGCGATGGCATCATCGTCGAGGTTCCAGTGGACAGCATGCAGGTGGGCGATATCTTCGTGGTTCGCCCCGGCGAGAGCATCCCGGTCGACGGCCTGGTGGCGAGCGGCGAGTCCGGCGTCGACGAGAGCATGCTTACCGGAGAGAGCCTGGCGGTCGGCAAACAAACGGGCGACAAGGTCTTCGCCGGCACGCTCAACCAACAGGGCCTGCTGCGCTGCGCGGCCGAAGGCGTGGGCGCTGCCACCATGCTGGCGGGCATCATTCGGCTGGTGCGCCAGGCCCAGGGCAGCAAGGCGCCGATCCAGCGCCTCGCCGACCGGGTTGCGGGTGTGTTCGTGCCGATCGTCGTCGCGATCAGCGCCGCGACCTTCGTGCTGTGGTGGGGCATCGGCGGCGAACTCGCGCCGGCGCTGGTCAATGCAGTCGCGGTGCTGGTAATCGCCTGCCCGTGCGCGCTCGGCCTGGCTACGCCGACCGCCATCATGGTCGGTACCGGTCGCGGCGCGCAGGTGGGCGTCCTGGTCAAGAATGCCGTGGCGCTCGAGCGTGCCGAGAAGATTTCCACCCTGCTGGTCGACAAGACCGGGACGCTGACCGAGGGCAAGCCGGTGGTCACCGACGTCGTCGTGACGGGGGAGCTTTCAGAAGTCGAGTTCATCGCGGTGGCGGCGAGCCTGGAGTCGGGCTCGGCGCATCCGCTGGCGCATGCCGTGCTCGAGTACGCCAAACAGTCTGCCGCGCCGCTCACGCCGTTGCGCGAGTTTCACTCCGTTACCGGCAAGGGCGTGCAGGCGGTGCTCGCTGTGCCGGCACTCGGCGGCGAACAGCAGCTGTTCCTGGGAGCGCCGGCGTTCCTGGCCGAGTCGGGCGTGCCGGTCGACGAGGCGGCATTCCGGCCGCTCGTTGAACAGGGCAAGACGGTGATCGCCGTCGGAGGCGCCGGCCGAATTCTGGGATATCTCGCGATCGCCGATGAGCTGCGCGCCAGCTCGCGCGAAGCGGTCGCCAAGCTCAGGGCGATGGACGTCGACGTGGTGATGCTCACCGGCGACAACGAGGCAACGGCTCGGGCTATTGCCCTTGCATCCGGAGTCGATCATTTCCGGGCCCAGGTGCTGCCGGGCGACAAGGCCGCCGCGGTGGCCGAGTACAAGACCGCCGGGCGCGTCGTTGGCATGGTCGGCGACGGCGTCAACGACGCGCCGGCGCTCGCGGCCGCCGACGTCAGTTTCGCCATTGGCGCGGGCTCCGACGTCGCGCTCGAGACCGCCGACATTGCGCTGATGCGCAGCGACCTGCTCTCGGTCGTCGACGCCATCAGCCTGTCGCGCGCCACGCTGAGCAAGATTCGCCAGAACCTGTTCTTCGCGTTCATCTACAACGTGCTCGGCATTCCGCTGGCGGCGGCCGGGTTGCTCAATCCGGTGATCGCCGGCGCGGCAATGGCCTTGTCGTCGGTGTCGGTCGTGAGCAACTCCTTGTTGCTGCGGCGCTGGCGGCGGCGCTGAGAAAAGCGCCGGCACATCTTTAGTTTGTTCAACCAGGGGAGAAGGAAATGCAATCAGCAACTTTGACGGTTTCGGGAATGACCTGTGGAGGCTGCGTGCGCAGCGTCACCAATCTGTTGCAGGGCCTCGACGGTGTCACCAAAGCGGACGTGTCGCTGGAAGCCAAGCGCGCCGTCGTCGACTACGACGCGGCGAAGGTGAGCGTCGCCCAGATGAAGAGCGCCATTGAAGATGCGGGCTTCGAAGTCGATGCCTGAGACCAAGCAGCGCGAACATCATTCGCACCACGCGGTGGTCCAGCCGAACAAACCGGCGCTGTTGCGGCGCTTGAACAAGATCCAGGGGCAGGCGCGCGGCGTGACCAAGATGGTTGAGGAGGATCGCTACTGCGTCGACGTGCTGACGCAGATCGCTGCGATCCAGTCGGCGCTCGATGCCGTCGCCCTGCAACTTCTCGAGAGCCACACCAACGGCTGCGTCCGCGCGGCGATTCGCTCCGGCGACGGGGATGCGGCCGTTGATGAACTGATGGGGCTGGTCAAGCGGTTTGCGCGCTAGCGGCAATACTGTTCAGATACGCAACCCCGAGTCCGGTCCGTTAGATCGACGCTGAAGTCGCAGCACTGTCAGCTCACTTCAGTGTCCACTGAAACACCCGCGGCTGCGACTCGCCTTCACGGGTGATGCGCAACTCGAGCGACTTGGGCAGGGGCGAAATCGGCTTGAACTGCAGTACGCCCTTGCGGT
>JAHYJF010000319.1 GCA_019428955.1 Burkholderiaceae bacterium | reverse complement strand
GACGGTCATGCAGCCGGCGTGGCAATTCATCCGTGCTGAAGGCGTGGTTGGACCGAAGCCGTCGTTTGGCGTCGCCATGGCCTTCCTGCCCAAGGACGATACCAATTCTTTCAATGTGGCGTTGACCTTGCCGGTTTCCACGCCGGTCGAGACCACCGACAGGTTGGTGCGCGAGGTCAACGCGCTGTTGGTTCACCAACCGCTGGTGACCAACACGCTAAGCTGGGTCGGGCAGTCCGGGGTCGCGGACAAGGCGGCGATGATGCGGGGATCGGCTGAACTGGTCGGCCAGAACATTGCCGAGATCCGCGTCGACTTGATCGACAAGCGTCTCCGCACAACCAGATCCATCGAGTTGGTGCGCGACCTGCGCCCGCAGATCGCCGCAATCGTCGCCACCTATCCCGGGGCCAAGTTGCAACTGGTCGAAGAACCGCCCGGACCGGCGATGCGCGCCACCGTTCTGGCCGAGATCTACGGCGATGACCTTGCGATCTTGCGCAGCCTGTCGGACCGAGCCGAGGATATCTTCAACGACACCTACGACATGGTCGATGTCAGCACCACGCAGCCGGAAGATGCGCCCGAGTACAAGATCATCGTCGATCAGGAAAAGGCCCTGCTGTCTGGCGTCAGCACAGCGCAGATCGGTCAGGTATTGCGGGTTTTGTTCGAGGGCGAGGTCGTCGACCGTATCCACCTCGACGACGAGAAGAACGTGGTGCCGATCCGGGTGCGAGTGCCATACAGCCAACAGCTCGATCCGACTCGGCTGGAAACGGTGTTCGTCGAGAACGCTGCCGGCCAACACCTTGCCCTGTCCGAGCTTGTGAAGGTCGTGCCAGGCATCCGTGACAGGCCGATCCTGCATAAAGACAACGAGCGTGTGACCTTCGTCGGCGGCGAACTGGCGCAGACTTCCCAACTCTACGCCATCGCCGATCTGGACCATAGGTTTGCCGGTTTGGACATCGGCAATGGACTATCGCTGGAAACCGGCAATCTGACCCTGGCATCGACGCCGCCCGACACGATCGGAAAATATCAACTCCTGTGGAACGGAGAAATCAGGCTGCTGCTCGACACCTACCGCGACATGAGTATGGTCTTGGGGCTCGCGCTCTTGCTCGTGTTCCTTTTGCTGGTCGGATACTACAAGTCGTTCATGACACCAATTGTCGCTATGGCGTCGATCCCGCTCGGGTTGATCGGCATCTTCCCGGGGCATTGGCTCATGGGGGCGGATTTCTCGGCGACGTCGATGGTGGGCATCATCGCTCTGGCTGGCGTCGCCATTCGGAGTTCGCTGCTGATCATCGATTTCATCCGTGAAAACCGGGCCCAGGGCATGGACCTGCAGGAGGCCGCCTATCAGGCCGGGGTGATCCGTGCACGACCGATTCTGTTGGCCACTCTGGCCGTGATGTTGGGTTCATCGATCATGCTGTCCGATCCGGCCTTCGGTGGCCTGGCAATCAGCTTGATCTTTGGCACGGTTGTCTCATCGGCGCTCTCGGTCATCATCGTGCCTTTGCTCTATTACGGTGTGGAAAAGCGTCGCGCCAACCGGGGCGCACCTTAGGCAAGGGGTGGCGCAGACATGGTACAACCCGGCGCAGCCAGAGAACCGAAGGAGGGTAAAATGACTTCGAAAATAGGACTGGCATTGGGCAGTGGCGGCGCGCGAGGCTGGGCGCATATCGGCGTTTTGCGCGCCTTGGCCGAGATCGGCATCCGCCCCGACGTGGTCTGCGGCACCTCAATGGGCGCTGTAGTCGGGGCGGCCTATGTCTCGGGTGCGCTCAACGCGCTGGAAGATTACGCAAACGCGCTGACCCAGATGCGGGTGGGGCGGATGCTGGATGTCAACCTGGCCTCGGGCGGGCTGATCGAGGGCAAACACATTGTCCGGCTCCTGCGCGATCTGGGTTTCAAGCCGACGTTTTCCGAGGTTGAGGTGCCCTTTGTCGCGGTGGCCACCGACATGGCGCAAGGGCGCGAAATCTGGTTGCGTTCTGGCAACCTGGTGGAAGCGGTCCGTGCGTCGATCGGTATTCCGGGGATCTTCTCGCCGGTCTGGGTCGACGGACGCTGGCTGCTTGACGGTGGCATGAGCAACCCTGTCCCTGTCTCGGCCTGCCGCGCGTTCGGGGCAGAAGTGATCATCGCGGTCAACCCCAACTCGCGCCTCTACCTGCCGCAGCGCGGCAACGGGGTGAGCGAAACCAATTCGGGCTACGGGATCGAGACCGTTCTAAGCTCGGCGCCGGTCGCGCTGCAGCCGATCTTGCGAAAATATCTTGGTGGCACGGGTAAACCCACTCGCACGAATCCTGGCTATATGGCGGTTCTGTCTACCGCGATCGATCTGATGACCGATCAGATCCTTCGCAGCCGCCTCGCCGGCGACCCGCCGAACGTGATGGTCGATCTCGACCTGCACGACATGACCTTTCTCGACTTTACCAAGACTGAAAAGGCGATCTCGTGCGGCCGGGATGCAATGATGGCCAAGGCCAGTGTGCTGGAGCGGTTGCTTTGACCCGTCGATGCCCCGCCGGTCCGGGAGCTCAGTCCTTGCTGCCGCGCAGGATCGACCACATGAGCCACAGCCCGCCCCCACCGCGCCAAAAAAGCCCGCTATGGCAAAGAACCCCAGCCCGACCGGCAAGTCGCCCCCGACTACAGTCATCACGATCGACGACCCCATGATAAGTGCCGCGATCAGGATGCCCAGGTTCATGCGCGTGATCGTTTTGTCGAAGCGGTTCATCAAATGGTCCAATTTCCGGACCTCGATGCCAAACGACAGGTTGCCTTGCTGCGCATCGGCCAGCAGGCGGCGCAGGTCTTCGGGCAGCCGGCTCATCAGCCCGGCCCCGGCCATCAGGTTGCCACGCGCAAAGTGGGCAAGGTGTACCGGGGAAAAGCGTTCGAGCATCAGGCGGCGCAGGAACGGTTGTGCGGCGGCGACCATGTCGAACTCCGGGTCAAGCCCACGTCCCATGCCGTCAAGTGTAATGAAAGCCTTGAGCAGCATCGTCAGGTCCGGCGGCAGCACCAGATGGCGCGCGCGCACCAGCGCGACCAGGTCGAGCACCAGTTCCGTAAGGTTTAGCGACTTGAGCGGCATCCCGTGAACCCGGTCGATGAACCCGTCAATGCGGGTTTCGAGGCTGGGGCTCGCGTCGGCATCGGCCCAATCCAGCAGGATGCGTGTCACCGCCTCCGGGCGCCGGTCGACCACGCCGGTCAGTAGGTCGACCAGTTCGTCGCGACGCCGCCGCCGTGACAAGTGCCCGACCATGCCGAAGTCGATGAACACGATCTCATCGCCGGGCAGGTAGAACACGTTGCCCGGGTGTGGGTCAGGGATGGTGGCCAGCCTGTTGCAGCTGGCGGGGCTGGACTGGCCCGTGCCGGACTATTCGACCCTGTGCCGCAGGCAGAAGACCCTGCAGGTGCAGATTCCGTATCGCCGTGCCAGCGGGCCGCTGAACCTGCTCGTGGACAGCACAGGGATCAAGTTTCTCGGCGATGGCGAGTGGCAAGCCCGCAAGCACGGCGTGCAGGGCCGCCGCCAATGG
>JAHYJF010000318.1 GCA_019428955.1 Burkholderiaceae bacterium | reverse complement strand
CCCACCTCGTGCAGTGCCGATTTACGAAAACCCGATACCACTCCCGAAACAGTAAAGACGCGTCCGTAGATGCGCTGGGCGCGCTTGATCATGCCGATGATCGCCGAAAATTCGCCGACCTGTACCTTGCCGAGCAAAGTCGAGCGGTTGCGGATGCGCGGATTGCCGGTCACTGCGCCGACCCGCGCGCCGTTGACGAAGTGACTCATGATCCAGGTGGTGGCGTGAGGATCGAGCAAAGCGTCACCGTCGATGCAGATTAAAAACTCGTGGGGTGACGCCAGGGCCGCCATGCGCAGCCCCATGGCCTTGCCCTGATTCTGGGTGAAGTGCAGCACGCGCAAGCGCGGATGCTGCTCAGCCAACTCGTCGAGGATTGACCCCGTGTCGTCATTGCTGCCGTCATTGACGGCGATGATGTCAAATTCGGGATAGGTCTGGTTGAGGAGGGCGGCAGTCGTTTCGCGCACGTTGTCGCCCTCGTTGTGGCAGGGAACCACTAGAGACACGCCGGGATATTCGCGTAGTTTGGGTTCGTTCTGGTAGCCGCCCTGGTTGCGCTCGTGGCGCCAATAGTAATAAATCGCGCCGATCATCCAAAAATAGGCCATGAACAGCGGATAGAAAAATAAAAAGGCCAGTAGCGCGCCTCGGACCTGTTCGAGATAGGTGAGCATCATGGCAGATATGGGTAGGTGCGTAAGGACATGATCGACATCAAATCCTCCGCCCGCGGCTGGTTGTGGAAGAAATTGTCGGGATAATAACCGTAATGTCGGGCGCCCTCGCGAGCCAGCAGACGCATCTGTCGCGCCAGAAAGCTGCCGGGAATGGCTTCGTTATTCTTGCGCCAGTCGACGCTTTGCAGCTCAAAGACCGTCTTGTCCAAGCCGCCGGGGACCTCGGCGACGCTCTGGACGATGGTGCGCAGCCAGATATCGGGATCTTCAGCCCCTTCCATGTAGGGCATGGCCATGACGGCGGTGTAATCATACTTCTCAAGAAAACGCGGCAGGCTCTGGGCGAACCAGGCCTCGCTGTCCCTTTCGAGCACCGGACGGGCATAGAGATTTCGCGCCGTCTTGATGGCGGGCCGCCAGGTGCGCACCCGCTCGGCGAGATGGGCGGTAAAATCATGCAACGCCTCACTTTTCAAACGCGTCCAGACGCGTTTGTGCGCATCATCGCTACGGATGGCGCCGATGTCGCCGGGCAGTCCGGCCGCCTGATAAGCGGTCAGGGCCGCAGGGTTTGCATCCTCGAAATCAGAGAGCAATGCATCGTCGTGAAACAGCACCCCGGCAAAGGCGGCATGCTTGGCCAGATCCTCGTAAAGTTCGGCGGCCAATTGTCTGGCACGCGGTGAAAAAGGCGACAGGCGGCGATACTGGTGAGGATCGGGCGCCACCCTGTTGTCCGCAGCCCAGGCCAGCACCTGATCGGCTTCATCGCCGAGGGTGAAGGCTAGAACCGGCATCCAGGCATAAACCTGCACCCCGGTACGCACCCGCAACTGCCAGGCCACGCGGTTGAAGAGATCGGCGCGCAGGGGGAGATGACGGTTGGGGAAATAGAGGGCATCAGCCACTCCGTCGCCGTCAGGATCGGCAAAGGCCTGTAGATAGACAGTGTTGACGCCAAGTTTCTGAATACGGTCAAGCAGCAGGCCAAGGTTGGTTTCTTGCTGTGCGGGATCGGAGTCGTACACATAGTCGAGATCGACATGCACGACCCGGATCGGCCGCGGCTTTTGCCACTGGGGATTGCGCATCTGCCAGACAAAGTCGGCGAGCGGCGGGTTGTCAAGAATCAGCACCCGACGCACCGCGTCGAGCTCTTGAGGATTGTTCTTGCCCACATCCAGAGTCAGGCTGATGGGCATACCGGCTTTCGCAGCCAGTTCCTGCGCGTGGCGATTGTATTCACCGTAAGGCCAGACCATGACGCGCGGCTTGCTGCCAAGCTGATTCTTGAGCAAGGCGGCGTTCCGCGCAAAATCAGCGCTCAGACGTTTAAAATAGGTTTTGTCCGCTTCATAACGACCGCTGGCGGCTTCATAGCGCCGCGTGGTCATGGCCGGCTGAACATTTCCTTGGGGATTGGCTAAAATACCACGGTGCAGGTCGTAGCTGTGTGAGCTAATTTCCACCAGGCCCGAGGCGGCGACCTCGCGAATCTGTTCCCAGTTCATGAAGCGCTCGCGTGGCACCAGAGAGTCCCCGTAGGCGACCTGCCCCGTCGCCGGGACTTCGAGCCAGCTGCCGACCAGGGCCAGAACGGCCGGGTAATTGAAGGCTTTGAGCAAGGGAAGCACCTTGGTATAAAAACTCGTATAGCCGTCATCAAAAGTCAGCAGCACCGCCTTGTCCGGCAAGGGCCGCTCGCCACGCTGCGCCGCCAGCAAAGCATCGATGCTCACCGGAGTATAGCCGTTCTCCCGCAGCCAGCTGAACTGGGCAACGAGGTTATCACGCGATACCGCCATGCCGTCGGGATCATCCACCACGTCCTGTACATCGTGGTAGCATAAGGCAACGAAGGCGCGGGCCGGGGTAGGGGACAGTGCGCTCAGCAGCAGGAGCAACAAGATAACAATTTTAATCCGCATCATCAGAATCTCCAACCCAGGCGCAGATAATACTCGACACCCGTTTCGCCGTCGCCGTCATAGACGCGGCGGCTCAGCACCGCGCCGTAGCTGAGACTGAAGCGATAATCCGCTTGCCAGTTGTGTTCGTAAAGGATGGCCGCTACCGGATTGGCGCCAAAACCCTTCTGCCAGTAACCGCCACCCGACAGCGCCAGGCGATGACCGAAGCTGCGACTGTAGCGCCGATATAGCAGCCAGTCGTTGTCGAGGGTCAGTTCGGCGGAAAAATCCTGCTTGGGGCTGAAATAAGGAACATCGTCGCGCCGATGGGTTGATGCGTAGAGATCCACCACGCCATCGAGCTTGTAATGGGGCCTGGTCACCAGCCGCTCACGCCAGTAGGCGCTCACGCGGCCAGTCTGGTTGCCGTCGCTGAAATCCATGGTTTGCCCGCCCAGGCCCATCCTGCGCAGTTCGCTTTGGCGATAATCGACCCCCAGACGCGCGGCATCAGCGTCGACGCCATTGCGCAGGGCGCGCAGCGGCGTATCGGCGCTGAACATTTCAAGGGCAAAGGGAAATGACCAGTGATCGTCGCGATACCAGGTTCCGGAGAAGGCCAGACCAAGATCGCTGCCGTCACTATGATTAGCACTGGCCGCCAGACTGGCGATCAGGTCGCGACCGCGATATTCCAAACCACCCCCGTAACGCTGGTAGATACCCCGGCCTTCGGGGAAATCGGCCCGACTCCAGAAGCCGGAAATGAAGGCTCGGTAGTGGGTGAGAAAGGGCGAGGAGAACAGAGTGCTGCTCAGGCGCAGTTCCTGGCTGGAAGGTTCGGCACCGCTGCTGTCAGCGTAGGCAGCTTCGGCGCGCAGTTCGCGCAGTTCGTGGATATCCCACAGAAGCTGTAGTCGCTGTACCTGACGGTTTTCGGGAAAGCGACGGTAAAGATCGGCGATTTCGCTTTGAGCTTCGTCGTACTCGCGCAGATCGAGG
>JAHYJF010000317.1 GCA_019428955.1 Burkholderiaceae bacterium | reverse complement strand
CACGCCGCCCGCGTGCAGGATGTTCGCGAACAATCCGCCCGCGCCGCCCAGCGCGCCCGACAGCGCATTGGCAATTGGCCCCAAAATGAACCGCCGCGCCGCCAGCCTCGCCAGATCGGCGATCATCGAGGTCACCAGATCGCGGAAATCGAGCTTGCCGGTTTTGACGAATGTGGCCACGGCGTTCTCGGCGCTCTGGAATGCGCTGACCAGCGCCTGTCCGATATCCCCGCCGATGTCGCGGGCCTTGGCAGCATAGTCGGCCAGTGCTGCGGTGACGGCCGCCCAACCTGTCAGGGCTGCCTCCGCACCCTCTGCGATTGCCGCCCCTGCCGCGCGCCCAGCCGCTCCGGCGCGACTTGCGGCACCGCTGGTGTCGTCCAGGTCCTCGCCCAGCGCGCTGGCGGCGGCGGCAGCACCGGCCAGCGCGGCTTCGGAATCCGCTCCGCTGCCGGTCACCGCATCGCGCAGCGCCTGCCAGCTGGCCAGCGGGCGGCTTGCGGCATCGGCCAGCATCCCGGCCGCTTCTCGATATCCATCGGCGCGGGCGCGGGCGTCGTCGGCCATTGCGCCGAGTCCGAGATCGGGCGCTTCCAGATAGCTGCGCGACAGCGCCGCAGAGAAGGCATCTGCTGCTGCGGCGCCCGCAGCGGTTGCAACTCCCTCAAACGGGTTGCCGATCCGCGCGAGGCCGACAGGGTCCAGCGTGCCGATCCGGACCCCTCCCTCGCCGGTTGCCCATTCCGGCAGCAGGGCCAGTGCGGCGTTCAGCCCATTGATGAAACTGTTGATCCGGGTGACCACGCCGTTCAGCATCGCCTCGACGCCGGAGATCAGGCCATTCGCCGCCTGGAAGGCGAAATCACCGATGGCGCCCGGCAGACTGCCCCAGATCGCGACAGCGGCGTCATAGGCGCCCTGGAAGATCGCCGCTGTCCGGTCGCCGAAGCTGACCACGCCTGCAATGGTGCCCTCCAGCGCCGAAAGCCCCGCTGCCTTGAGCCCTTCCCAGCCAGCGGCCATGCGCGCGAGCGCCCCGTCCAGCGACAGCCCCATGCGCGACCAGATCTCGCGCGCCAGATCGCCGAGCAGTCGGAAGGCTTCACCCACGCCGCCCGCCCCGGCCACCAGCCGGGTGAACTGATAGACCAGCTCGCCCGCGCCGACGATCAGCGCGCCGATGCCGGTGCGGATCAGCGCGCCGCGCAGGACAACCAGCGTGGTGGCGAGGCCACGAACGGACAGTGCCGCCATTGCCAGCCCGGCGACCCAGCGCCCGGCCATGAGGCCCGCGAAGGTGGCGGCATAGGTCGTCAGCCGCCCGATATTGTCGAAGAGCGCCTTGATCGCGATGCCGACCGGCCCTGTGGTGCGCGCGACGGCGGCCAGAGCATTCGCAACCGCCTCGAGTGCGGGGGCCGCTGCCACCGCGAGCTGATTCGAAACCCCGCGCCAGATCAGCCCCAGCCGGGAAATCGCGTCATTGGTGCGCTCGATCTGGGCGGCGTCCTGGTCTGAGACCACCACCCCGAAATCCTGCACATCGTCGGTGGCCTGGCGCAGTGTGGCCGTGTCGATCCGGGTGAACACCAGCGCGGCGCGGTCGCCGAAGAGCTGCGAGGCCACAGCCGCGCGCTCGGCCTCTGGGACAAACTGGCCCAGCGCCTCTTGAATGTCCGCGATGCGGCGGTCGAGGGGCATGCGCTGCAGATCCTCGGCCGAGAGCCGCAGGCGGCGCAGGGCGTCCACCGCAGGACCAGCCCCGGCCGCTGCCTGTGACAACCGCCGCGTCAACTGCACGGTGGCCTGTTCGACCTGACCCATCGACACGCCCGCCAGATCGCCCGCGCGTTCCAGCACCTGAATGCTGGCGACCGTGGTGTCGAGCGAGGCTGCGAGCTTCGCCTGCGCATCCACCGTTTGCAGGCCAGATCGGATCATCGCGGCCCCGGCAGCGGCCAGCGCGGCTGTGGCAGCCGCAGCAGCCAGTGTGGCGCGGCGGGCAAAGGCCGCGACGCGGGCATTCGCCATGTCCATCTCACGCGAGAGCCGCCCAAAGCCGCGCGCACCCGCTGCGCCCACACCTTCCAACTCGGCACGCACCTGGCGGCCGCCTTCGGCCACAAGGCGCACACTGACCCTTTTTTCAGCCATCGCTGCTTCCTTCCATCTGTTCGTTCAGTTTGCGGACCATCACCGCCTCGATCTCAGGGAGCAGTTCGGCAGCGATCAGGGGGTTGATGCCCAGCGCCTGCGCGAGGGTGAGCGCCGCGCCCATGTCCCAGCCAAGCACCGCGCCCGGCATCACGCGCAATTGCCCGCCAAGGCGGCCGACCAAATCCCAGACCTGCCAGCCCTCGGTCGTCTGGGGTCGGTTCAGTCTTGCCGGGCAGTCCGGGCAGCGCCCCTCGCAGGCAGCGCAGTAGCGGTCGCCCCCGCCGAAGGACCAGTCGGCAAGGGCGCGGAGACGTTTTTTTCCGCGTCCAGGATCAGACCCTTTGCGACGTATTGGGTCTGGAACACCTCGAAGACCGGCCAGATTTCCAGCAGGGCGTCGATGCCTTCGGGCGAGACGGGGATGATATTGCCCGCATCATCGCCGACACCGTCCCAATCCAGCACCGCGCGCCGCGCCACGGACTTGGCCATGGCAAGCGCCAGGTCTTCCTGACTGGCCTCTTCCGGCAGGGCCTCAATTATCGGATCGGCGCGCGCCGATACCATCAGAGCGGTGGTCAGGGGACAGACCAGCAGGCGCAGACCGGGGGCGAGGTCCAGCCATTCAGGGGTGGCGCTAAGGTTCAGTCGGATCATGGTCAGTATCCTGCGAGGGTGTTGACGAGGACGGCGGTGCACATGCGCGCCGGGCTGGTGGCTTTTGCGGCCTGCCAGTCAAAGCTGGCCTGCACGCCTTGCGGCCCGGAGATCTCGATCCGGGGAATCGGCAGATAGACGGCGTGGGCGGTGAAGGTGAAACTGGCGTTCGCGCCGAGGCTGTAGACGAACTCCAACTCGCAAGGCGTGCCGTCGATGGCTTGGGTGACAAGCGCCGTGTCGGAGAACCGCACCTCGATCCGGCCCGTCAGCGCCGCCATGGTCGGGTCGGCGCCGTCGATGCGGCCATCGCCGCGGATGGTCTCGATCCGGTCGAGGTTGTTGGAATAGGTGATCTCCGCCGAGACGACGTTGCCCAGCGCGGTGCCATTGCGTTTCACCGTGCCGTTGAAATGACCGAAGCGTTGCAGGCCCAGCGCGGTCGGTGTTCCAGCAGCCGTGGCAGCGGCGGTGGTTTCGCCTTGCGCCACCAGCCGGGCTGTCGCTGTTAGCAGACCCGACCGCTGCATTTGCCAAGTCAACTGATCCAGCACGCAACCGGAATACATTGCGAAACGCGGCACTTCCGGCATGGCGGTCTCAATCGCCATGCTGGGGAGCGTCCAGTTGCCCGACTGGAAGGTGTGGGTCTTCGGCGTGGTGCCGGTGGTGGTGGGCTGGCCGAACGCA
The DNA here is from genome assembly GCA_019428955.1 of Burkholderiaceae bacterium. GTDB lineage: Bacteria > Pseudomonadota > Gammaproteobacteria > Burkholderiales > Burkholderiaceae_E > JAGXFR01. The sequence continues at coordinate 114 of JAHYJF010000317.1, read as the reverse complement.
GCCTTCAGCCAGAACCCGAAGGCCTCGACATCAATGGGGATCACTACTTCACCGTCGGCGGTGACCGCATCCTTGATCGGAGCCAGCGGATCGCGGCCATGGCCAAGCAGTTCG
>JAHYJF010000316.1 GCA_019428955.1 Burkholderiaceae bacterium | reverse complement strand
ATGTATCCCGGGCTCACCCATGGCGCCTACGCCTGCCTGGTTCATTACGGCGCGCCAGCCCTGCAGGAGCTCTATCTGCCGCGCCTGGTCTCGGGTGAATGGACCGGAACGATGTGCCTGACCGAGCCGCACAGCGGGACCGACCTCGGTCTGCTGCGCAGCCGCGCCGAGCCCAATGCCGACGGCAGCTATCGCATCAGCGGCACCAAGATCTTTATCTCGGCCGGCGAGCACGACCTCGCCGAGAACATCGTCCAGCTGGTGCTGGCGCGCCTGCCTGATGCGCCCGAGGGCGTGCGTGGCATTTCCTTGTTCGTGGTGCCCAAGTTCATCCCCAATGCCGACGGTTCGCTGGGCGCGCGCAACGCTTACCAGTGCGCCCGGATCGAAGAGAAGATGGGCATTCACGGCAACTCGACCTGCGTGCTCGATTTCGAGGGTGCCAGCGGCTGGCTGGTGGGAGAGCCCAACAAGGGGCTCAACGCGATGTTCCTGATGATGAACGCCGCCCGGCTTGGCGTAGGCCTGCAGGGCCTGGGATTGATGGAGATCGCCCACCAGGCCTCGGTGACTTATGCCCGTGAGCGCCTGCAGGGCCGTTCCCTGGCTGGGCCAAAGAACCCCGAACAGAGCGCCGACCCGATCATCGTCCACCCTGACATCCGCCGGATGCTGCTTACCCAGCGCGCCTACCTCGAGGGTTCGCGCGCGTTCCTGTACTGGGTCGCGCTGCTGATCGACGAGGAAGATCACACCGACGACGATGAGAGGCGCGCGCAGTGCGAGGATCTCACCGCCTTGCTTACCCCCGTTGCCAAGGCCTTCGTGACCGACAACGCCTTCCTGGGCGCCAACCTGGCGCTGCAGATCCACGGCGGCTCGGGTTACATCCAGGAGACCGGGGTCGAGCAGTACGTGCGCGATGCCCGCATCACCATGATCTACGAGGGGACCAACGGCATCCAGGCGCTCGACCTGATCGGTCGCAAGATCCTGATGGACCAGGGCGCGAAGCTGCGCCGCTTTGGCGCGCTGGTCACCAAACTGGTCGAGGAAGAGGGCACCAACGACGAAATGGCCGAGTTCATCAATCCGCTCGCCGAGCTGGGCGGGAAGATTGAGAAACTGACTATGGAAATCGGCATGAAAGCGTTCCAGAATCAGGATGAAGCCGGGGCCGCATCGGTTGACTACCTGCGGGTGATCGGGCACTTTGTGATGTCTTACTTCTGGGCCAGGATGGCACGGGTCGCGCTCGACAAGCAGGACTCGGGCGACCCCTTCTACACTGCCAAGCTGGCCACGGCACGTTTCTATTTTGCGCGGCTCTACCCGGAAACCGCCGGTCTGATTCGCACCACCCGCGCCGGTGCCAAGACGCTGATGGATCTCGACGCCGACCTCTTCTGATGGAGCAAGACATGCAGCAATCGACCACTCGCAGCACTACCTCCCTGATCTCCGGCGCCCTGACACTGCTCGCAGCCTTGGCTCTGCCGATGACGGCCGCCCATGCCCAGACCGCTTCCGCGAGCACTCTCGCGGTCTCGCCGGTCGGGGTCTGGGAGGGCGGCACCATCCTCGACCCCAACAACGGCAAGACCTACCGCAGCCAGTTGCGGGTGGTCGATGGCGGCAAGAAGATCGAAGTGCGCGGCTATATCGGGATTCCGCTCCTGGGCCGCAGCCAGAGCTGGGTGCGCGAGCAATAGCCCAGCGAGTTGCAACGACAACGGAGGACTGAAGTGTCCAAATTCATAGTCAGGAAAGTAGCGGTGCTCGGCGCCGGCGTGATGGGCGCGCAGATTGCGGCGCACCTGGTCAACGCGAAAGTCGACGTGATGCTCTATGACCTGCCTGCCAAGGGCGACGGCGCCAAGAGCGGGATCGCGATCAAGGCGATCGAGGGGCTGCGCAAGCTCAATCCGGCGCCGCTGGGCCATCCGGACCTTGCCGCCTGGATCAAGCCGGCGAACTACGACGATGATCTCGAGGCCTTGCTGGGCTGCGACCTGATCATCGAGGCGATTGCCGAACGCATGGAATGGAAGCGCGACCTCTATGCCAAGGTGGCGCCGTTCGTGGCGAGCAACGCGATCTTTGCGAGCAACACCTCGGGGCTGTCGATCGCCGGGCTGGCCGAGGGTTTCGACGGCGCGCTCCGCGAGCGCTTCTGCGGGGTGCACTTCTTCAACCCGCCGCGCTACATGCACCTGGTGGAGCTGATCGCGACCCCCGCGACCCGTCCCGAGATCATCGACGACCTTGAGGCCTTCCTGACCAGCGTGCTCGGCAAGGGCTGCGTGCGCGCCAAGGACACGCCCAACTTCATCGCCAACCGCGTCGGCACCTTCGGGATGCTGGCGACGATCTGCGAGGCCGAGAAATTCGGCCTGTCCTACGACGTGGTCGATGACCTGACCGGCGCCAAGATGGGCCGGGCCAAGTCGGGAACCTTCCGCACTGCCGATATCGTCGGCATCGACACCCTGGCGCACGTGATCGCGACCATGGAGAAGACCCTGGCCGACGACCCGTTCGCCGCGGTCTACGCCACGCCCGCGGTGGTCAAGGGCCTGGTCGAGAAGGGCGCGCTTGGCCAGAAGGCCGGCGCGGGCTTTTATCGCAAGGAAGGCAAGGACATTTTGCGGCTCGATCCGGCCAATGGCGAATACGTCGCGGCCGGCGGCAAGGCCGACGAGACCGTCGCCCGGATCCTGAAGATCAAGGATCCCGGCGAACGACTGGGCAAACTGCGCGAATCGACCAACCCGCAGGCGCAGTTCGTGTGGGCCATTATCCGCGACAGCCTGCACTACGCCGCTGTGAAGCTCGAGGAGATCGCTGACAATGCACGCGACCTCGACCATGCGCTGCGCTTCGGTTTCGGACAGAAGGAAGGTCCGTTCGAAATCTGGCAGCAGGCCGGCTGGAACCAGGTCGCCGGGTGGATCTCCGCGGACATCGCGGCCGGCAAGGCGCTCGCCAATGTGCCGCTGCCCGCCTGGGTCGTGAGCGGCGTCGTCGCCGAGCGCGGCGGCGTCCATCAGAGCGAGGGCTCATACTCGCCGGCGAGCAACAGTTTCATCGGCCGCATCCAGCTGCCGGTCTATCGGCGCCAGGTATACCGGGCGCCGATCCACGGTGAAGACCTCTCGGCGGCGCAGGGCAAGACGCTCTTCGAGGACGATTCCATCAGGCTGTGGACGCTCGCCGAGCGCGGTCTCGACGACGTCGTGATCGCGTCGATCAGGAGCAAGATGCACACCATCGGGCCGGGCGTGACCGCCGGGCTGCTCAAGGGGCTCGATCTGGCCGAGAGCGAGTACCAGGCCATGGTGATCTGGTCGAGCGACGATCCGTTCTCGGTGGGCGCTGACCTGCAGGCGATGTTGCCGCTGTTCATGTCGGGCGGCGCCCAGGCGATCGGCCCCGAGGAGAAGAAACTCCAGGACGCGATGCTGCGACTGCGCTACGCGCAGGTGCCGACAGTGGCCGCAGTTTCCGGCATGGCGCTGGGCGGAGGTTGCGAGCTGGCGGTGCATTGCGCGCGTCGGGTCGCAAACATCGAGAGCTATATCGGGCTGGTCGAGGTCGGGGTCGGGCTCATCCCCGGCGG
>JAHYJF010000315.1 GCA_019428955.1 Burkholderiaceae bacterium | reverse complement strand
CTTCTCGTCGTCCTCGGCGCGGCCTTTCTCTGGGCCGCGTTCGAGGACGACGTAAGTGAGTCCCAGGGCGTGGCGACCGGCAACCGAGACTCTTGAATGGCGGGGTGCAATACCGGCAGCGGCGCGATCGTGGTGGTTCCCGTTCCTTCGCGCTGATCCGGTCTCGGCGCAGGCCGATCCGAGCGGGCCGGGATGGACCGAACCTGACCGGATCGAAACGGCTCGAGCGGCCTACTGAATCAAGCCGTTTTTGAGCGCGTAGTAGGTCAGGTCGCTATTGGACTCGAGCTTCATCTTCTCCATCACGCGGGTGCGATAGGTGCTGACCGTCTTGACGCTAAGCGACATGCTCTCTGCCATGTGCCCGATGGTCTCCCCCCGGGCCAGGCGCAGGAACACCTGCAGCTCGCGTTCCGACAGGTGTTCATGGGGCGGCTTGTCTCCACCGCCGCTGAGGCCCTCGGCCAGTTGCTCGGCCACACCAGCCGTGATGTACTTGCGTCCCCGGCATACGGTGCGGATCGCCCTGACGATCTCCTCGGGGTCGCAGTCCTTGTTGAGATAGCCGCTGGCGCCATGGCGCAGCATCGTGGTGGCGTAATGCTCTTCCGGAAAACCGCTCAGGATCAACACCGGCAGGTCGGGCGCGCGCACGCGGATTCCGGCCAGCGCATCGACGCCGCTCTGGCCCGGCATCGAGATGTCGAGCAGAATCACGTCGACCTCGCCCCGGCGCACGATCTCGAGCGCCTCTCGGCCGTTGGTCGCCTCGGCGACGACGGTAAAATCGATCTGATCAGCAAAGAATTGGCGCAGTCCGGCGCGAACCATCGCATGGTCGTCGACAATGGCAATTCGAATCATGGTGTGGGGGAACGCTCCGTGGCACATGATCCCATGTTTTCCGTGTGAGGGCTGAAAATGGAAGTTATTACGGTCGCCAAACGCAGCCCCGTCGTCTTTGCGCTGGCCTGCGTGGCGGCGGTGGCAATGATCCTTATCAGCGAAGGCTCGTACCGGCAGGCAGTCGGAACGCTCGACAAACTGGGCACGATGGGAGCGGCACGCACCAACATCCAGGCGCTGGAACGAAACATCCTGGTCGCCGAAACGGCCCAGCGTGGCTACATGCTGACCGGCCAAAAGGAGCATTTGCAGCCCTTTGAAAATGCCCGCACCGAAATCAACGAATCCTTCAGGTTCCTGCGCGGACACTATCTCGGGGATAGCAGGTCGACGGAGTTGATCGGCAGGTTGCAGGACTTGACCGAGAACAAGCTGTTGGAACTTGCGGTGACGATCGCCCGGCACCAGGAAGGGGAGCGTAAGACGAGCAGCGAAATGGTCCTGAGCGACGTCGGCAGGGAGCACATGAATGCCATCCGTGCGATCAGCGTCGAGCTGCTGGAACTGGAGACGCCCAAGGTCACGGCAAGTGGCAACGACCTCTATCGAACGCTGATGCTCAGCCGCATCGGCATGGCGATATTGAGCGCTCTCAGCCTGCTGGCGTTGTACATGTACCTGCGCCAGACCTTCGCACTCAAAGATCAGCAGCAGGAAGCGCAGCACCTGGTGCGGGTCGAACGCGACCGCCTGGAGATCGAGGTGAAGCAGCGCACCGCGCAATTGACCGAACTGACCAACCATCTCCAAACCGCCCGCGAAGACGAACGCAACCGCCTGGCGCGCAATCTGCACGACGAGCTCGGGGCACTGCTAACTTCGGCCAAGCTCGACGCTGCCCGGGTCAAGTCGCGGCTGGCCGGTGCGGCACCCGAGGCGCTGGAGCGGCTCAACCATCTGGTCGGCACGTTGAACAGCAGCATTGAGCTGGGGCGCCGCATCATTGAAGATCTGCGCCCGTCGACGTTGAGCAATCTGGGGCTGGTCGAGACGCTCGAAATCCTGGCGCGCGAGTTTGCCGAAGGCTCCGGCGTCGAGGTGCACCGCAATCTGGCCCCGGTCAGGTTGGATACAGATGCCGAACTCATGATCTACCGACTGGTTCAGGAAGCCATCACCAACATCTCGAAGTACGCCCGGGCAAGCCAGGTCTGGATCGCCATGGCGGCGCACGACGAACAGGTGGAGGTCACGGTTCGCGACAATGGCGTAGGGTTCGACCCGCGCGCGAACCAAAGTGACGCCCACGGACTTCTCGGCATGCGTTTCCGCGTCGAGGCCGAAGGTGGGACGCTGGCGGTCGTGTCCGCGCCCGGGCGGGGCACGCTGCTCGAGCTGAAGCTACCGGAAATGAAGAGCGCCCCTGCCTGACGCTCGGCCGGCCGGCATCAGAGCGTCTGTCGGCCTCGTCCTACGTGGGTTTGCTCGCTGCGCCGACAGTGCCGCGGCAGGGATGCCTATCGCGGCGGCCCGGACCCCGGAGCACACTGGTCTCATCACAGCCACACCGGCTGCGAGTGCGGTTTACCTCGGATTCTGGACTCAGCGTCCGCCAAACCAGATCAAGTCCACGCAACCCAAGGCAAGCACCATGATCATTCGCAATAAGCTCGAAGAATCCAACGAAGTAATCGACCAGGCTGCGCAATCGGCCGACGAGATCATCAAAGTGACCCGGCGCGTAGCCAACGAAGCGCTGGAGAGCCTGGCCGAAGGCGTGGAGGACGTGCGCCAGCAGGGCGCGCCGCTGTTGAACCGCGCCACCGACAGCACGGCGAACTACATCAAGGAAGACCCAATCAAGGCGATTCTGATCGCCGCCGCCGTTGGCGCTGCCTTGATGGCAATGGTCAATCTGATGGGCCGATCACGCGACTCATGATTCACCCCCTGCTGCAGTTGATCGCGACCCAGCCGCGATTGCTGGCCGACCACGCCGAGGCATACGCGGAATTGATGGCGACGGAAATCGACGCTGTCTCGGCGCTCTGGAAGCGGCGCGCGGTGCTCAACGCAGTCGCGCTGTGTTGCCTGGCGGTGGCTGCGATCCTGGCGGGCGTCGCGCTGATGCTGTGGGCGGTCATTCCGGCGACCCAGTTGCAGGCGCCGTGGGCGTTGATCGTCGCACCGTTGCCGCCGGTTGTGGCAGCCCTGTGGTGCCTGATGGCAGCGCGGGTGCAGAGTGACGGCGGGCCATTCGAGAACCTGCGGCGCCAATTCACGGCTGATATGGTGATGTTGCGCGAAGTGGCCCCATCATGAGCGCGACCCGGCTCAGGGCAGCGGAGACGGGTGTCACTTCAAGCGCCGCTGCGGCGACCCAGGTTCCGCTGATGACTGCGTCGGAGCGCCTGGCGCAGTCACGCGAGCGCCTGCGCCAGGCCATGGGCGGCACTTCGTCGGCGCCGGGCACGGCAACCAGAGCTGGCCAGGCCGGGGCGGCGATGGCCTGGCTGAACATCCTGAAATTGAATCCCGCCGCCCGCATTGTGATCGCGGCCGTGAGTGTCTGGTGGGCGCAGCATCCGCTGCACGTGCTTGGCACGGCAACTGCCGCCACCGCGAAAGCCGCGGTGCAACCGCTTGCCCGGCGCCATCCTCTCGGCCTGGTGACGGGCGCATTGCTGCTGGGTGCTCTGCTCGCCTGGAGCCGTCCGTGGCGCTGGGCGCTCAAGCCGGCCATGTTCGCCGGACTCTTTCCACAACTCATCTCCCAGGCGATGGCACAGGC
>JAHYJF010000314.1 GCA_019428955.1 Burkholderiaceae bacterium | reverse complement strand
GAACACGGCGATCACGAACGCGTACCCGGCGGCAACTGCGGCGGCCTCCGTCGGGGTGAAGATCCCGCCGTAGATTCCGCCCAGGATGATGACCAGAAGCAACAGGCCCCAGACCGAATTGCGGCCGGCCACGAGCATCTCCTTCATCGTCGCGCGCGGCTGGCGCGGGATGTCGAGGTAACGCGCGCGGAAGTAGATCGCCACCATCAGCATCAGCCCGAGCACGATGCCAGGGATCACGCCGGCGATAAAGAGCTTGCCCACCGAGGTCTCGGTGGCCGCCGCGTACACCACCATCACGATCGACGGCGGAATCAGGATGCCCAGCGTCCCGGCGTTGCAGATCACGCCCGCGGCGAACTCCTTGGTGTAGCCGTTGCGCACCATCCCCGCGATCACGATCGAGCCGACCGCAACCACCGTGGCCGGTGAGGAGCCTGACACGGCCGCGAACAACATGCATGCCATCACGGAAGCCATCGCCAGGCCGCCGCGCAGGTGACCGATGCAGGCGTTGGCGAAACGGATCATGCGCTTGGCGACGCCACCCGTAGTCATGAACGCGCCCGACAGGATGAAGAACGGGATCGCCAGCAGGGTGAAATGCTCACTGGTCTCAAAGAGCTTGAGCGAGAGCGAGGCGAGCGAATCCTGTCCGAAGAACAGGATCGTCAGGATCGAGGACAGGCCGAGTGCAATCGCGATCGGCATGCCGATCAGCATGAAGCCAAAGAGCATCAGGAACAGCAGCGCGGTATTCACGAACGCACCTCCCCGTCGCCCTTCTTGCCTTTGTATTGCTCGTCGCTTTCTGTGGCCGCTAGCTTAAGCGCGTTGGCGGCCTCATTGGCCAGAAGCATCCCCTGTTCCTGGCCGGTGAGGATCTTGTATAAGAGCTGCGAGAAACGAGCGACCAGGATGCCGAACCCGATCACCATGACCGTACGCGGGATCCACTGCTCGATGGGCAGATCCTGCGCGAGAATGCCGATCGAGTACATCTTGCCAACATAGGTCCAGCTGGCCACGACCACGATCACCGAGTAGACGATGCACAAGGCCGCGGCAAGCGCCCCGCATACCTGCCCGGCGCGTCGACCCAGGATCTGCACGAAGGCATCGACCCCGATGTGTGCGTGCACTCGCACCCCGTAGGCAGCGCCCAGGAAGATCAGCCAGGCAAAAAGGAAGGTGACGAGCTCGAGCGCCCAGACGAAGCTGTAATTGAAAACGTAACGCGCGATCACCTGACCGAAAGCAACCAGCGTCATAACCGCGAGGAGGGCGGCGATCAGCCACTCCTCCAGCCTATGGAGCCATGCCATGCTGGTGCCCCCCGTGTCAGGTGTTGTGATCGATAAGTCGTGCCGGTTAGTTTCCAGCCGCCTGCGCGGCCTTGATCAGGTCGGCGCCGATGCCCGGTTCGAACTTCTGCCACACCGGGGCCATCGCCTTCTGCCAGGCAACCAGGTCTTCCTTGCTCAGCTTCTGGATCTTGGCCTTGTTGGCTGCGACAATCTTGGCGCGCGCATCTTCGTTCAGGTCCGACGCGATCTTGTTGCCGTAGGCGGTAGCTTCAGCCATCGCCTTGGCCAGCCCGGCTTTGACATCGGCTGGCAGCCCGTCCCACCACTTGGCGTTGGTGACGACCATGTAGTCGATCACGCCGTGGTTGGTCTCGGAGATAGTCTTCTGGACCTCGAAGAATTTCTGCGAGTAGATGTTCGACCAGGTGTTCTCCTGGCCATCGACCACGCCCGTTTGCAGAGCCTGGTAGACCTCGCTGAATGCCATCTTCTGCGGGTTCGACCCAACCGCACGGAACTGGGCTTCGAGCACATCGGAAGCCTGGATCCGGAACTTCAGGCCGGCAACGTCTTCAGGCCGCGTGAGCTGGTCCTTGTTGGTCGACAGCTGCTTCATGCCGTTGTGCCAGTAGGCCAGACCCAGCAGACCCTTGGACTTCATATCGCTCAGCAGTGCCTGCCCCTGGGGTCCCGACTGGAACTTGTCGAGCACATCGGTGCTGGGGAACAGGAACGGGAGGTCATAGACCTGGATCTTCTTGGTGAAGCGGTCGAACTTCGACAGCGACGGAGCGATGAACTGCACGTCACCCAGCAGCACCGCCTCGACTTCCTTGGCATCGCCGAATAGTTGCGAGCTCGGGAACACCTGGACTTCGACCTTGCCCGGAAGAGCCTTCTCGGCCAGTTCCTTGAACTTGAGTGCGGCCTGGCCCTTGGGGGTCTTCTCGGCCACCACGTGGCTGAACTTGACGATCATCGGCGCCGCCATGGTGGAACTGGCAAAGGCGAGCACCGTCGACGCGACTAGCGCGCTTAGCAAACGAACCTTCATTGGTATCTCCTATATAGTTTGGGTTCACAGCCGACGCACAGGAGTGCCGCACGCGTCAGCGACTGGCGCACTATATCGACCGTTTAGCGACAGTGTCAAATTAGCCGACCACTTCAGGGGGGCTACGGCGAGGCTCGCCAGCAGGTCATGATTGCGGCGCTCCAGCCCGGGCCAGCGCCGCTGTGAGCCAGTCAACAGCCGGGCCGACGGTGCCGTAGCGAGGCGATAGACTGCGCTGCACCTGCTCACTCTTTTGCGGCGTCTGCTTACTCCTCCGACATCCTGGGGTACTGCCGGCGGGCGCGTTCCAATTCCCCCGTCACCCGCTCGATCAGCTCGGGGGGCGAGAGCACGGTGCAGTCGCCACCGTACTTCATGATATCCATGATCAGTTCGCGATCATCGGCGTAGGGTATCTTCAGTTCGTAGCTGCCATCGGCGAGCATCCGCCCCCGCTGGCGCGGATGCCAGCGTTCGGCCGCGACCCAGCGCGAGCGCTCGGGGCCAAAGCGCAGCGTCGCCCACGACACCTCGCCACCGGAGAAGATCCCGTAACCAGAGCCCAGCGCCTTGTCGAGCTGGCTATCGGCGACGTCCCGGGCGCGCTTTTCGAGTATTTCGGCGTGCCCGATGGCGTCGAGGGCAAAGGCGCGCAGGCCCTTGCGCAAGTGGCACCAGGCGTCGAGATACCAATTGTCGCGGTAGTGCGCCAGACGCTGGGGCGAGATCTCGCGCTCGGTGGCCTCGTTGGTGCCGCGGGCGTGGTAGCGAATCACCAGGCGTTTGCGGCGCAGGAGCGCCGAGCCCACCGCCTGGAAATGCTCGAGGTGGAACTGGCGCGCGCCCACGGTCAGGATGCGGATCCGGCGCTGGACCTCCTCGGAAGAATCGTCGGCTGTGCCCAGCAGACCGGTGAGGCGCGCGAGCAGCGGCTTGATCTGGGGTCCGAGCAAGCCACCGGTGTCGAGGTTGGAGAGCAGGTGCTGCATGGTGAGCAGCGCGTGAATCTCCTCGGCCGAGAACCACAGGCCGGGCAGCTCGTACTGCGGCCCGACCCGGCTGCCGGCGGCCTCGAAGCGATAGCCGCCCAGCGAGCGGTCGAAAACGATCGGAGCGTTGAGCCGGTCCTTGAGGTAGTTGAGATCGCGCTTGAGCGTGGCCCAGGAAACGCCGAGCCTCACCTGCAACTCCTTGCGGGTGACGAAACGGCGATCGCCCAGGATCTGGTCGATCTGGTAGATCCGTTCCATGGCGCTCATGCGGGTCTCCGACGGGGCGTGGAAAGGCAGAAAC
>JAHYJF010000313.1 GCA_019428955.1 Burkholderiaceae bacterium | reverse complement strand
TCTCGCCAACCCACACCCGCAAGGGCGGGCGGCTGTACCGCTACTACGTCAGCCAGACGGTGCTGAAGCATGGTGCCGGATCGTGCCCCGTGGGCCGCTTGCCCGCTGGCGAGATCGAGGCCGCCGTCATTGACCAGATGCGCATCGTGTTCCGCCAACCCGAAATCGTCGCGGGCACGTGGAAGGCGGCCAGAGATAAAGATGCGGAGATCAACGAGGCTGAGACCTACGCAGCCCTGACCCGGCTTGACCCGCTATGGAATGAAATGTTCCCAGCCGAACAGGCGCGCATCGTGGCGCTGCTGGTGGAGCGGGTCGACATCGGCACCGATGGGCTGAATGTGCGATTGCGCACGGACGGTCTGGCAGCGTTGGCGCGCGAGATGCGCGCAGAGGTGGGAGCGGCGGCATGACGCGCGCGCAGGCGATCCCCGATACCATCACCGTCCATGTGCCCTTCAGCCTTGTGAAGCGCGGCGGGCGGAAGGAGATGCGGCTGCCGGATGGGGCATCCAACCATCGCAAGATGGACAACACTTTGGTCAAGGCGCTGGCGCGCGCCTTCCGTTGGAAGCGCATGCTCGAAAGTGGTGAGTTTGGCACGATCTCCGACCTCGCTCAGCACGAAAGAATCGCCGCGCCTTACCTTACCCGTGTGTTTCGGCTCGCGTTTCTTGCCCCAGACGTTGTCGAAGCGATACTAGACGGACGGCAGCCGCCCAGCCTTTCACTGGAAGTGTTGCGCGACCAGCTGCCTGTCGACTGGCTGGAACAGCGTGCGTCGCTTGGCATGTGAGTAATGCGTTTCCGTGCGTTCAGGTGGACTTGTTATTTTAGCCAAATTGGCCAAAATAGGACGAGCACCGACGGAGGGGCGCATGCAAATCCTGACGGCGAAAGATGCGAAATACGGCTTCGGGCGGCTGATCGACCTCGCGCGCGCGGAGCCTGTTGCGGTTGCCAAGCACGGTCGCACCGTCGTTGTCGTACTTTCGATCGAGGAGTACGAGCGACTGAAGGCACTTGATGCGCCTGGCAGTGGGGCTGACAAACTGATCGCAGGAAAGACCTTGAACGAATGATCTCTGACCACATGACAGGCATCGACCAGTTCGATGCAGACCTTTGGAAAATTGCTGACGAGCTGCGCGCCAACGCCAATCTCGCCTCCAATGAATACTTCATGCCCATTCTCGGGCTGCTATTCCTTCGTCAGGCCACCAATCGCTACTATGAGACCCTGGAGGCCATCGAAGCTGACAAAGCCGATGGGAAGATGCCAGATCGCCCGTTGGTCGAGGGTGATTTCCGCAGACGTCGCGCCATGATGCTGCCAGAGGCGGCGCTTTACGATGTGATCCTGGACCGTAAGAAAGACGGCAAGCTGGGTGAAGCCCTGACCGCAGCCATGGACGCGGTCGAGAAGCATTCCCCGCCACTAAAGGGCCAGTTGCCCAAGGATTACGAGCGTTTCGAAGACGAAGTGCTTGAAAGCATGATGCGAAAGTTCGACACCGAGGCGCTGCGCAAAGCCTCGGGCGATGTCTTCGGCCGCATCTACGAATACTTCCTCGCCGAGTTTTCCAAGCAGGGCGCCCATGACGGCGGCGAGTTCTTCACCCCTCCATCCATCGTCCAGACGATCGTCAACGTGATCGAACCCGACCACGGGATCGTCTTTGACCCGGCTTGCGGTTCTGGCGGCATGTTCGTGCAGTCCAGCCACTTCATCGAAGATGCTGGCCAGGACACGATGAAGCGCGTCACCTTTTATGGCCACGAAAAGAACGAGACGACGGCGAAGCTGGCACAGATCAACCTCGCAGTGCATGGGTTGGAGGGCAAGATTCAGGCCGGGAACGAAGCCATCACCTACTACAAGGATCCGCACGAGCTGGTCGGCAAGTGCGACTTTGTGATGGCCAATCCCCCGTTCAATGTCGACGAGGTGGACGCCGAAAAGGTCAAGAACGACAAGACCCGGTTGCCCTTCGGCCTGCCGGGCGTGAACAAGGGCAAGAAGGTCTCGAACGCCAACTACCTGTGGATGTCCTACTTCTACAGCTATCTGAACGAAAACGGTCGTGCTGGCGTCGTCATGTCTTCCCAGGCGTCCAGCGCCGGGCGGGACGAGGCAGTCGTGCGCCAGAAACTGATCGAGACCGGCGCGGTCGATGTGATGATCGATATCCGCGGCAACTTCTTCTACACCCGCACCGTGCCCTGCCAGCTATGGTTCTTTGACCGGGCCAAGGAGCGCGACGCCGAACGCGCTGACCACGTCCTGATGCTGGATGCGCGCAATATCTACCGAAAGGTCTCGCGCTCGGTTTACGATTTCGCGCCGGAACAGCAAAAGAACATTGCCGCCATCGTCTGGCTGTATCGCGGGCAGACCGACCGCTTCCTCAAACTGGTGGAAAGCTACATCGCAAAGGCGTTGACCGATGGCGCGGCGGCCTCTGAACCCCTGGCCGCCTGTCATCAGGCATTGGGCAAGCTGACGGGTCTTGTGCAACCCTTGGCCACTGCCAAGCGCGATCCAGACCCGCTGGCGGAAACATGGGCCGAACTGACCGCCACGCAGGCGGTGCTGGCGCAGGACATCGCTGCGTTTGACAGCGAAGTAGCGGCGTGTGCGGCGGCTTGGGAAGCTGCCCCGCGTGACAATGCGGGGTTGAATGACGCCCGCACAGGCCTGCATCCCATGGCCGACCGGTGCCGCGACATGACCAAGCAATTTGATCTGGCCGCCAAGCTGGCCGGGCGGGTGGTGGATATTGCAATCAAGGATCTGGCCGCGCGCGACGATGATCTGTGGCCCAATGCCGAGGTGAGCCGCGCCCGCAAGGCGCTGGAGGGCGCGCGGGCGGCGGCGGTCGAGGCACTGCGGGCTGCGCGATACTTCGTCAAGCAGGCCGACTGGCTGCAGGACCGCTTCCCCGATGCCGCCCTGCGCGATGTCGAAGGGTTGGTAAAACGGGTCAGCCGCGCCGATATCGCCGCCCATGACCACAGCCTGACCCCCGGCCGCTATGTCGGCGTAGCCCCCGAAGAGGTGGACGAAGATTTCGACTTTGAATCGGCGCTGCGGTCGATCCATATCGACCTGAAGGGCTTGAACGAGGAGGCGGCAGATTTGGCGGCGCGGATCGCTCGGAATCTTGAGGAGTTGGGGGCGTGAGACCGGCGCTTGTCAAACTGGGCGACGCCGTCCGTGAAGATGGCGGCATTCTTCAAACTGGTCCCTTCGGTTCACAGCTCAAACAGGCTGAGTATTCTATCGAAGGCGTCCCTGTGATTATGCCTAAGGATATTCACAATGGAGAAGTCTCAATCGATTCAGTGGCTCGCGTTCCCGAAGCGACAGCAGACAGGCTTGCAAGGCATCGTGTTGCCGAAAATGCAATAGTGCTTCCTCGACGCGGCGAAGTCACAAAGCGCGCCTTCATCACTGAGAAGCAAGCTGGCTGGCTTTGCGGAACTGGATGTTTGAAGATTGAAACACTGGGCAATAGAATTTGGCCGAAGTATCTTTACTATTATATGGGCACTCCGGGAGCTATTGAGTGGCTATAACGAAACGCGGTCGGTTCAACAATGCTGAACTTGAGTTCAGAGATCGTTTCTCGGTTTCCAATCCGGTTGCCTAAAGT
>JAHYJF010000312.1 GCA_019428955.1 Burkholderiaceae bacterium | reverse complement strand
GGGCGAGACATTTCCTGCCGGACAGCCCGGCGGTGGTCCGGGTCGAACCCTCGGATGGCGTCCTCGACCTTGTAAAGCGCAGCGATCCGCAACAGCGCCTCGTCCACGATGGGCGATCCCTTTTTCGTAAGCGGCGGCTACGCCCCATTGGGTTCGGGCTTGCGCGTTGCTTTGATGGTGCGGATCGGAGAGCGTCCAGTAGCTCGTTATGTACTACCTGACGAGCTCCCTATGCATCCTTGACCTGCTGAACGTAGGCCCATGGCATAAGGGCGTCGATGTCCTTGTCGAGGTGGCCATTGGCCAATTTCGTGAACAGATCGCGCAGATAGGCGTAGGGCTCGACGCCGTTCATCTTGCAGGTGCCGATCAGGCTGGCGAAGCGGGCCCAGTTGCGTCCACCCTCGTCGTGCCCAGCGAAGAGCGCATTGCGGCGGTTCATGGCTGGGCTGCGGATGGCGTTTTCGACAAGGTTGGAGTCGATGTCGCCGCGGCCGTCCTCGAGGAACAGCCTGAAGCCGTCCTGACGTTTCAGCATGTAGGCCATCGCCTCGCCGAGGTCGGATTTGCGCGAGACGCGGGCGGCCTGCGCCTTCAGCCAGGCGAAGAATTCATCGACCAACGGGCGAGACATTTCCTGCCGGACAGCCCGGCGGTGGTCCGGGTCGAACCCTCGGATGGCGTCCTCGACCTTGTAAAGCGCAGCGATCCGCAACAGCGCCTCGTCCACGATGGGCGATCCCTTTTTCGGCGCAGCCTTAATCAGTTTGCGCCGGCCATGCGCCCAGCAGAAGGCTAACCTCAGCGGATCGCCGCCCGGGCGTTTCGGCGTGGCCAGATGTGTATAAGCGCCATAGGCGTCGACCTGAATCGTGCCGTTGAAGCCGGCGAGGATTTCGGCGGCGTATTCGCCTTTGCGCCCGGGGCGATAATGGAACACCACGCCAGGTGGTGCCGGGCCGTTCCAGCCCCGGTCATCGCGCAACACCGCCCAAAGATAGCCCGTCTTGGTCTTGCCCCGCCCGGGGTCGAGAACAGGCGCGGTGGTTTCATCGACATAGAGCCGGGTGCTGTCGGCCATCAGACGCTTTGCCATGTGATCCACAACAGGCGCGATGGCAGACCCCGTGCGGCCCATCCAATCCGCCAACACAGATCGGTCGATCGGCACACCATGCCGCGCCATCACCACGGACTGGCGATTGAGCGGCATATACTCTGAATGCTTGGATACGGCGACCTGTGCCAGCAGTGCCTCGGTTGGCCAGCTCCCCTCGAGTAGATGCGCAGGAGCTTTGGCCTGCACGACACCTGTGCGCCCCTTGGGGCAGGCATATCGGGGGCGCACCGTGACGATGACCTGATAGCGCGCGGGGATGTAATCCAGCCGTTCGCTCCGGTCCTCACCAATCTTGACCATGTCACCACAGCCACAGGGGCAGATGATGCTGTCGGGCTCGACCACCCTCTCGACGCGGGGCAGGCTTTCGGGCAGCGCCCTTGCCTTGCGGGGCGCCCGCGGCTTACGCTTGTCAGGGTCTGGTTTGCTGGCCGCGATCCTGTCTTCAACAGCTGCGATCTGCGCCTGCGTCTCGGCGATGGCAGTTTCCAGATCTTCAAGCGCCAGTTCCAGCTGCGCCGGATCGAGCTTCTCGGATTTCGGCCCGAACTTCGTGCGCCGGTAATCCTGAACCTGACCTTCCAGCTTCTCGATCAGCGCCTCCAGCTCTGCGATGAAGGCCTCCTTCTCGGCGACCACAGCCTGTTCGTGCTGACGCGCCGCGCGCTCGACCGAAAGCTCGAACTGAACAGCCGCGAAGGCCTTCACCACCTCGGGTGGCAGGTCCGGAAACTGGCTGAGATCGAGGGGCTGCGACATGCGCATTTCTACCCGATCCGGGACAGAAAGACCAATAAATCAACGCTAAAAACAACGGCCTGAGTCATCCTGCCGCAGTCGGTGCCAGCACCCTTTGCGCCACCACCCGCCGCCAATCCAGACCTTCGAACAAGGCTTCCGCCTGCGCCCGAGACAGCCGCATAACCCCGTCCTGAACCTTCGGCCAGGCGAAGCTGCCCTGTTCCAGGACCTTGTAGATCAGCACCATTCCGGTGCCATCCCACACAAGGATCTTCAACCTGTCCCCGCGTTTTGACCGAAACACCACCGTTACCCCGGAATGCGGATCGAGCTTCAGCTCCGTCTGCACGATCAGCGCCAGAGCGTTGTGACCGCACCTGAAGTCTACCGGCTTCGTCGCGATCAGGATCGGCAGCCGATGACCCGCGACGATCATGTCGCCCCGCGCAATGCACGCACCAGCGCCGCCGCGCGCTCCACCGTAACATCACCAGGAACGCGCAAGCGCAGGTCGGACCCGACCTCAATCGTCATCACGCCGATGCAATCCTGTGCGGCCTCGGCCGTGGAAGACACTGCCTGATCCATCGGCTCAAGCAGAATGGACAGGGGCACAAAGGCAGGCTCCACTGCCTCCGACCCTGGCGATCCGTTCAGCGCATCCATCAGTTCACCCGGCAGAGCAAGCCGACCCTGCCGGGCATGGCGACGCCAATCTGACAGATGATGGGGCAGAATGTCATAGCGCGCCGCCACATCGCAGACCCGCGCTCCCGGCTGAAGGCTTTCGGCCACAATCCGCGCCTTCACCTCAGCAGGCCAACGCCGCTTGCCCCGCCGCTGCGGTTCGACAATTTCACACCGACCCATAAATCCGTCGCCACCATCCGTCATGCGCAAACTCCATCTGCTCGCGCAGACATTCTCGCAGGCATGTCACGCATCAGGAACAGGACAAATCAATGGGTCGGAGCCGCCGCTTACATCTTGGCTCGCGACGGTTTCTCTATATCTGGGCGGACGGGGTCTACTTCAAGCCGCGAATGGCTGAGGAAAAACAATGCGTTCTGGTGATTGTCGGGGCGGATGAATATGGCCGCAAAGAGCTTCTGGCGATGACCGACGGCTTCCGCGAAAGCACGCAAAGTTGGCGCGAGGTGCTGCTCGATCTCAAGCGGCGCGGCCTGAAACAGGACCCGAAACTGGCCACTGGCGACGGTGCCTTGGGGTTCTGGACCGCGCTGCGCGAGGTGTTTGCGACGACGCAGGAGCAGCGGTGCTGGGTCCATAAAACCATGAACGTGCTGAACGCGATGCCGAAATCCATGCAAGCCAAGGCCAAAGGCCATCTGCACGATATCTGGCAGGCCGAGACAAAAGCCAAGGCGAGCGCCGCCTTCGACTTCTTCGTCGCAACCTATGGCGTGAAATGGGACAAGGCGGTCGCCAAGCTGGTCAAGGACCGGGACGCGCTGTTGACCTTCTACGATTACCCGGCCGAACATTGGAAACACATCCGGACGTCAAACCCCATTGAGAGCCCGGGGCTTCGCCCGTTCTGGGCTGAATTGATCCACTGGATCAATTCCAAGACGCCCATCACCCTTCGCCACCGTCCGGCACCGCACCAAACGCACCAAGGGCTGCCTCAGTCGTAAGACCGGCCTGGCCATGGCCTTCAAGCTGATGATGTCAGCGCAAAAGAAATGGCGCAAACTCGATGGTCAAAACCGCCTGCCCGAGATCATCCAAGGGATTGAGTTCCGCGACGGGCTCCGCCAGATTCAAACCGCCGCCTGATCA
>JAHYJF010000311.1 GCA_019428955.1 Burkholderiaceae bacterium | reverse complement strand
TGGTGAGAGTGTATCTCGCACTCGCCATGTTGGTCACATCCCAGCCATACTGGGCGTCCTGGCCGCAAAAGTCAGGTGAGCCGTCAGCGTTGCACGGAAACGATGTGCAGGTCATAGTTGCGCTTGTCAAGCACCATCCGGCCAACAATCTCCGGACAGCCGGAGGCGGTCTGACGGCGTAAGGGTTTTGACCATCGCCGTTGGTCAATCGCCGTACATGTTTTCAGAGGGCCAGGAAGGGGGGGAGAAGTGGTGTTCGCGAACGTGGAGACGATCACGTTGTCGATTCAGGCAGCGACCGGCACGGCCGCGGCCATCAAGTCTGCCAGGAAGCGTTCGCGGCGCTTGATGTCGACGCGGAACGAGGCGGCAATCATGCGCCCCAAGTGGATGCATAGATGTTCGACTTCGGAGGGATGGACGATACCGATTGCGTCGAGGGCTCGGGAGGACCAGAATCGAAACGCTATCGTGGAGTCGGCTTGCAGGGCTCGCAGGACGAATTCGTGGGTGTGCTGGACGGGACCGTTTGCAGCTGCCTCGACATCGGCGGCTTGAGCCCTCAAGGGAGCGAGTTGCTTGTCGTTCACGCCGAGTCGAAGTTCAAGCAGCTTTCGGGCCGTTCGCTCGATGAATTCGCGTTCCTCGACATTGCGAATGATGCCTCCGAGATACCGATCGGGAAGGCAGTTTTCTGGCAATGTGCCCTGTTGGCGTTTGGCTTCGAATAGAGCGATTCCAGTTACGATGGCGTCCATCGAATAGCCTGCCAGGGATAGTGCGATCTTGCCCTTCGGATCGTCGATCTCCAGTCGCGCCAATTCCGTGCGAAGCAGGTCGCGTCGAATCGGATCGGTGCGCCGCAGCCGTGTTGTGCGCGCCACCTCTTCGCGCCTTCGAAGCTCGAGGATCCATTGTTTGGCGTCCTCGATCTGTTCCTCGGTTGGGCAGGCATCCATGTAGCTGTCGGCTGGCGTGCGGCCTTCGAGTCGGCTCGTTGGTCTTCCATTTCTGCCCAGAAAATAGGCTCGCGACACAAGCTCGCTGATGGATGCAGCGATGTCTTGGTCGGTGTCGCCGCTGACGACCAAGGGGCTGGGTAGCGCTTGTTCGAAGAGACCGAAGGCTCCCTCGACGGGGGCTTTGGCCTGTCCACGTGCCGGCGTGGCGTGCAGCAACTCGCAACAAGATAGGGTTTGCTCGACCTCGGGGGCGTCGTTGCTGGGTCGATTGTCGAGGGTTACGGCCATGGGGATCTGTCCCTCCACCGTGCAAAGCCCGTCGTGAAACGCGTCGACGACGGCCTGCGCGTCTTCGGTCGCAGACACGATCGCGCCGACGGTTGCGGCCGTGGCACCATCGACAAATGCCTCGAGATTGAAGGTGAAGCGCTCGCCCCGCAGCACGATCGCGAGTTGCTTGCCATCGCCAAACCACTGCATGCCGGGAAAGTCTCGACGCATGGCGCCGCGGCTCCAGGGAGCCTGATGAGGACGATTGCGAGGCCTCAGGGTGTGAAGCCCCGCCGCCGACAGCACGGTCGTGATGAATCCGCGTCCGAAGGGCAGTCCGAGCTCGGTCCGTGCGTACTCGCAAAAGCCCGACAGGGTGCCCTTCCAATTGGGGTATTCGGCCAACAGCGTGGCGATCTGGGGTTCGGTGGTGCTGAAGATGGGCTCCGCGGGCGAGCCCTGATGTTGGGACTGGGACAAGGGCGTCGACGCGGGGCCCGACAACGCGACGTGTAGCCAGTCCTTGAGCGTGCCCAGGGGCAGGTCGATGGCATGGGCGACCTGGCCGATGGGGATGTGCACGGCGGGACCCCCAGGAGCAAATAGACCCACCACGAAGCGTCGGAAGTCGTCATGGTAAAAGCCGCGCCCGTCGGAGTTGGTGCAGCAGCCGGGGTGCTCCTTGAGGAACGAGATGACGGACTTGGCCAGCGTCACGAGCGTGTCGCTGTCGGCCTTCGGCTCGGCAGGGCGTCCCGCGGGGCGAGCAAGGGTCTCGACGCCGGCACGCAGCCGACCGAGCATCGAGTAGGCCTGGCTGCGCCCAGCACCCGCTAGTTTGATAGCTTGGGCCGCCGTCGTGGGCACCGCGGCGCCCGCGGCAAGCTCGATCGACAGCAGATGAACGGCAGCGGCAACAGAGGCTTTTATCGGGGAGGGAGATGGTGCTATCATGACATTGCGCTTTTTTTGTGGCGGGTTGTCTGGAAACTTTCCTGTAACCGCAAAAAAGGCGCGTTTCAATTTTACGGCATCGAGGTCTGCGACCAGACCCGCTGACCCATCATCCACAGCTCGACCTTGCCCGCCCGGCTGGTGACACGTATCACGTCCAGCATGCGTTCGGCCACGGCAATGGGCTCACCGATGCCATCGGGTACCGCTCCTGCTTCGATCTGCGCGAGCACCTCATCCGACCTTCCAAAATATCGGTCTGCCGGAACCAGAAGGCCCCCGAGGGCATGATGGGTCCGGCGCAAGTTGTAGAACGCCACCCAAGCCCGCAACCTGGCCGCGGCTTCACCCAAGTCGAAGAAGCGCTCCTGGTTGAACAACTCCTTCTGGACGTTGGCGTTGAGCACTTCGAGCTTTCCGTTGTGTTGGGGGACCTTCGCCACGATCTGGTCGATGCCCATTTCCTCCAGAACACGGCTGAAGCGGCTCACGCCACGCCACGCCCAGAACGCTGCCCCTCCATCGCTCATGACGGACTCGGGCTTGCCATGACGAGAAACTGCCTGTTCGAAACACTCGAGCACCGCTTCGGACCGGTCCTCATCCCACATGGCGAAGCCGGGTATGTAGCGGGAAAAGTCGTCGACGATAAACAGCACGCTGATCTTCTGCTTGTGAATGTGCCTTTGCAGAAAATCCATGTGCCATAGTTGGTTAGGCCGGATTGCCTCGTATCGCTGGTCGTGAGCCTCCTTGCGCTTGACCTTCGGCAACACGTAACCGTGCTCCTCCATCACCATGCGCACAGTACGCACCGACACCTTGAAGCCTCCCCGCCGAAGCTGGTTGCGTATCTGACTGGGGCCCAGCCCGGGATGCTTCTGCCACTCGGCCAAGATCCGCGCATCACGGTCGCTCTTCGGGGTGGTCTCGTCCACAAGGGGGTCCGAGACCCCCTGTCCCTGCATCGCCAAGTCGTGGATTCGACCCCACTCGTGCAACGAAAAGCGCGAGATGCCGGTTCTCTTGTGCGCTTCGGTTACCCCCAACTGCTGCACCAACTCCAACGCCGAAGCCTTTTCAGATGGCGTGTACACCCGAGCAACTCTCTTGCTTGAAAGTCGCTTGCGGACTGCCGCGGGTGTCAGGGGTTGTTCCTGTGCCGGTTGCGCCACGGGTTGCCTCTGCGCCCTGTCCTTGGCCTGGCTCCGCCATCCCGTCACTGTCCCACGGGGAACACCCTTTCGCTTCGCAGCTTCTGTCGGACCCACCTGCTCCGCCAGACCCAATATCTCGATGCGCTCTTGCGGGGTGTAAGTTGCCGTAACCCTCTTGCTCGCCATCTTCCCATCCTCCACGACGGCACCCCGAACACCCCTTGTGTCCGGTCACTTTGCCGTCAAATTGGATGGTCGGTGTATGGCTAGGACACCTAGAGGCTCTTCGCGCTCCGGACGAGCCCATCGATCTGTTGCTGACAGAC
>JAHYJF010000310.1 GCA_019428955.1 Burkholderiaceae bacterium | reverse complement strand
GGCAGCAGCTTCACTTCCTGCTCCTCGCGCTGCGCCAGCACCCGCGCCGTCTCCAGCGTCCGCGCCAGATCGCTGCTGTAGATCGCGGCAAACCGCTGGTGCGCCGCATTGAACGCCATCGCCAGCGCCTGCGCCCGCCCGGTCTCGTTGAGCGGAACATCGGTATGCCCCTGGATCCGCTTCTCCACGTTCCAGTCGGTTTCGCCGTGGCGGATGATGCAGATGCGGGTCACGACGGGTTTGGGAGTGTGGTGCATGAAGGGTGTCCACAAAGCCATGCCAGACTCAAATCTGGCACAAAACCCGGGCGGCGTCCGTTTGAAAGCGAAACCCCGACCATCCGGGCGAGGGTGAAGTCGCGCAACGCATCCGCATCCTTCCTTGTCATTGCGACCGCGAGCGCAGCGGGAAGCAATCCAGAACACACAAAGGGAACAAGTGTTTGCGGAATCAACAAACTCTGGATCGCCACGGCCCTGCGGGCCTCGCGATGACGGAATAAATCAGCGTTTCCCCGGCTTGTTTTCAATCAGGGGCAGGCCTAATATGACCACTTGTTATAGTCACCAAGGAGTGAATATGAACATCAATGCCGCCGAATTCAAGGCCAAGTGCCTGAAACTGATCGACGAAGTCGCCGCCACGCATGAGCCGCTGATTATCAGCAAACGCGGCAAACCGCTGGTAAAGCTGGTGCCCATCGAAAACGAAGTGCCGGCCAGCATGTTCGGCTTCATGAAGGGGACGGTCACGCTCCATGGCGACATTGTCGCGCCGCTGGATGAAGCCTGGTCCGCGGAAACCGGAGAGGAAGACGCCCTCTATGCCGATCTCAAGCATCGAGTAGGGGACGGGGTCACCCCCGTCGCCCTCTCACACCACCGGACGTGCGGTTCCGCATCCGGCGGTTCATTGAACACACTGGAATCGTCGCATCGTATCGAGCAGCGACACCAGACCTAATCGATCAAAGAAGGACTTCGGGAACGCGTGGTTCATGTGGCTTGCGCCACTGTTCCACCACGGCCCACGTTGATTGAAGGCCGAGCGAAATGCCCGTTCCTCCGTCAGTCCTGCCTTCATCAAGTTCTTGGCGCGAGTATAAGGGCGTTTCCACTGCCGCCACAGAATGCAGCGCAGCTTGCGCCTGATCCAGCCATCGATCTCTTCCAGCGCCCGCTTGGTTTCGGTTAGCTTGAAATACGCCATCCAGCCTCGCAGGATCGGGTTGAGTTCGTCGATGACTTTCTTCAGGTTGCGCCCTCGCGCTCCTTTGAGTACTTCGCGGATTTTGTCGTCCAGCCGTTTCAGGCTGGTAGACGCAATCTTCAGTTTCGGGCTCTTGTGCCACGTCAAACTGTAGCCCAGAAACTTTCTCTTCCACGGACTCGCCACCGCGCTTTTGGCCGCATTGACCGTGAGCTTGAGCGCGTCCGCCAGAAACCGGGTGATGCTTGCCATGACCCGTTCCCCCGCCTCCTTGCTTTTGACGTAGATGTTGCAGTCATCGGCGTAGCGGCAGAAGGCGTGGCCTCGGCTTTCCAGTTCCCGATCCAGTTCCGTCAGCAGGATGTTCGACAGCAGCGGACTCAGGGGCCCGCCTTGCGGCGTGCCCTCCATCCTCGGGGAGACGATCCCCTCTGACATCATGCCCGCTTCGAGATACCGGCGGATGAGGCGAAGTACTCGCCCGTCTTCGATCTTCGTCGAGAGTTTCTGCATCAGCAGGTCGTGATTGACCCGGTCGAAGAATTTCTCCAGGTCCATGTCCACCACGACCCCGCGGCCTTCGGCAACATACTGCTTCGCCGCCTTGACCGCCTGATGGGCGTTCCTCCCCGGTCGGAAACCGTAACTTGACTCGGAGAATTCGGCCTCGAAGATCGGCGAGAGCACTTGATGCAACGCTTGCTGGATCAGTCGATCCGTCAGCGTCGGGATGCCGAGCGTCCTCACCCCTCCTTGCGGCTTGGGTATATCGACCCGGCGTACTGGCGAGGGCATGTACTCTCCCGCCAGCAGTTTGGCCTTGATCGTCGGCCAGTGTTGCTTGAGGTGGCCTTTGAACTCGGCGATTCCGATGCCATCGACTCCGGCGGCGCCTTTGTTCCTGACCACTCGATCATAGGCGAGCCACAGGTTGCCGCGTTCGCACACGGCGTCCATCAGGCCGCTTTCCTGCTCCCACTCCGCTTTCGTCCGCTTGCGGGTCGTCATGTCAGTCTCGGCACCGTGCAAGGTTCCCTCGGAGTTCTGCCCCGATTCTTCTTCACTGGCATTCGCTTGCCGCGAATCTTCTGCCTTCATCGACTGTCCATGTGTTCCCGCCGCCTACTTGCGGCTTTCAATGTTCGGCCCTTCGCTCCTTGCCGGCAGCTACTATGGCCTCTGCTGACTTCTGCACAAGCATCCCGACACCTCTCGATGTCGGTAGCACAGAGGTTTCCCTCGGCGCCCGTGCAGATCTCCCCGGGTATTGCGCACTCACCTTCACGCTTATGCCTGTCGGATATACGTCACGGCGTTCCGTACAAGTTTCGGGCTTTGACGATATTGGCCGCCTTACCCCGCCGTGCCGCCTCGTATCCGCTTCCTGTTCGTCAGACCAGCGCTTTGCCTTCGGCTTCCTCCAGATTTCCAGTCACCCAGAACACCCTTGCCGTTCAGCTAACTCTTCCCCTTGTCGGGCGAGTAGAGGACTTTCACCTCCAAGTAAGTGCGCCCTGCCGGGCGCACCAAAAAAAAACCGCTGACATGGGCGGTTTGCTGCTGGATACCCACGTCTGGCTTTGGTATGCGGAAGGCGTGGCCGGGCGTTTGAGCCCCGCCACCCTGGCTGCCATTGAGCGCTCCAGGATCGAACACCGGTTGCATGTCAATGCTGTAAGCGTCCGGGAAGTCGGCATGTTGTGCGCGAAAGGGAAAATCAGCCTGTCCGCGCCAGCCCGCGAATGGGTGTACCGCGCCATGTCGATTCCCGGTATGCGTTTGCAAGCACTCGATGCCGAGACCGCGATGGAAAGCACGCAACTGCCAGACAGCCCGCATGGCGACCCGGCAGACCGGTTCCTGATCGCCGCAGCACGCATACATAGCCTATGTCTCGTCACCGCCGACAAGAAAATCCGCACATACGGCAAAGCCGGGCACGTCCGGGTTTTGGCGGCATAACCGACACGCAAACCTGACTTCACAAGGAGCCTGAACATGGAATGGCGAGATCGAATTGCCAGCAACCCCGCCGTGCTGGCCGGCAAACCCGTTATCAAAGGCACACGGATTTCCGTCGAACTGATTCTGGGCTGGCTGGCCAATGGCTGGACCTACGAACAAATCCTGACGTCCTACCCCCACATTGCCCGCGAAGACATCCTGGCCGCACTGGCGTTTGCCGGGGAAATGATGCGGGATGAACGATACATCGCCGCGCACAAGGCTGTCACTTGAAACCGGTTCTTCTCGCCAACGGAAACTTTCCTGCTCCGGCATCGGGCAAACAGCCCCCCCTTGCCATCCCCCGCACCCAGGCTTGCAAGTGCCCGTCGCATGCAGCACACTTCATCGCACAATAAAAACAACCGGCGCGGAGAATCGAATAAGAACGAACAAGCGACCCGGAACACTTGAGCAAACTCGAAGAAATCTATCGCCTGCACCGTCTGCTGGATGGACGGCGCACCG
>JAHYJF010000309.1 GCA_019428955.1 Burkholderiaceae bacterium | reverse complement strand
CGATGCTGTGGGCGCCACCGGCGGCCAGCATCGCCAGCTGAAAAGCCGTGAAGTCGCTGTAGCCAACCCAGCGCACGCCCCTTTGCGTGGACTGCGCCACCAGTTGCCAGTCGATCCGCTCGAGCAGGCGCGAAAGGCCATAGCCGCCGCGGACCACCATCACCGCGTCGATGCCGTCCTCGCGCGCCGCCGCGTGGATCGCGGCCAGGCGCTCGTCATCAGTGGCCGAGAAGCGCTGCCAGGCAGTGCGGGGGACATCGCAGCGAATCTCGTATCCGCGTTCGGTGAACCAGGCGCGGGCACGGTCGAACTGCTCGAGCGACAGGTGTGCTCCCGATGGCGCGATCACCCTTATCCGGTGCCCTTCCCCAATTCGTCCCGCTGCCACCTTAGCTCCTCCCCAACGCAGAGGCCGGAACCTCGCCAAAGCTCAAGCATAACGCGCTTGCGCTCAGTTGGAGAGCTGGATCACCCAAAGGCGGGCAAGCACGGCAGGAGCGTCATGGCCCTTGATCGAGCGCATCGTCTGGATCGCCTTGGATTTCTGGCGGGCGATATATTGGGCGTAGCCCAACAGCAGCCGGGCGTCGTCCACGTACTTGATTCCGCCCTTGGATATGCCCGTGGCCATCAACTCCAGGCCCTTATCATTCTGGCCGTTGAGTACCAGGTCGTAGCCGTTGGCCAGAGCCAGCTTGCCATCTGCCGAGGCCAGTGCCAGCTTCTCGGAATCCTTGAGCGAATTGCTATCCTCCGCAGCCTGGCGCTTGGCCAACTCCAGCAGACGCTTGTGACGCTCACCCTCGGGACCGACGCCCAGTTTGCCGCTGGCGAAGCCCTTGTCGAGGAACTTGAGGGCCTCGAGCGGGAAACCGGCCTGGAGTGAGAGCTGGGCTGGTTCCAGGAAATCGGCAACACTGTGCGATTGCCCCACCGTCAGCCGCAGGCGCGCAAGGTCGAGAGCGAGGCGCTCGCGCATCCCGGGGAGTTGCGCGATCCGATAGATCACGTCAGTCCAGTATTCTTTCTTGGGGTAGTAATCGAGCAGGTGCTCGAGGGCAGAAATGTACCCGGCGTGATTCGACTGCTTCAGGTAGGCGCTGGCCAGCAGCTGCAACTGAACTTCGGGCGGCTTGCGATTGGCCTTGATGCCGGCGTCGATTTCGGCAGTCAGCTCCGCGGCGACGCCGGTGTAGTCGCCCTTGAGGTAGAGCGATTGCTGGTACAAGGTTCGGATCGCCTTGTCATTGCCGCCGTAGCGGAAATAGGCACTGGCCAGCTCGACCACAGCGGCGTAGTCCTTGGCGCGATATTCGATCGCGATCAACCCCTCCTGGAACTGACTGCGCTCCTTGGGCCCGAGACGGCCAGAAGCGATCACCGCCCGGAACGACCTGGCGGCGATCTCGTCGTCGCCCGAGCGTGCCGCGGCCGAAGCGCGCAGCCGCTCGATCACGTAGTTCTCGTAGGGAGTGCGGTTCTTGACCTCGCCGGCGTCCTTCAAGGCGGCCAGCGCCTCGCGGTACTTGCCCTTCTGCATCAGCGCCTGAACCTCGCCCAGCGGCTTGCCCAATTCGGCACGCACCGCATCCGCCGCCTTGGCTTCTTCCTTGGCGTAAGCGCTGCCGCCAGACATCAACAGCGCCGCAGCGAGCACCGGCACCGACGCCCCCAGAACTGCCCGCGCCACCCTGCGTGCCGTCACCTGCAAAATCATCCCCATCTCCGCCTTGCTCATTCCATGTATTGTTCGTTACCGACGATCCCGATCTTGGTCACCCCAAGCCGCTGGGCCACTGCCATGACCTTCATCACCGAGTCGTACTTGACCAGCTTGTGCGGCCGCAGATGGACTTCGGGCTGATCCGGAACCGACGCCACTGCCGCGAGCTTCTCGGAGAGCACTGCCGGATCGTCGACGATGTTGCCGTTCCAGTAGACCGTGCCATCGAAGTCGACGCCGATCTGGACTATTTCGGGCTGCACCAGGGGTTGCTGGGCAGCACCCGAGGGCATGTTGAGCTTGACTGCGTGGGTCTGGATCGGAATCGTGATGATCAGCATGACCAGGAGCACCAACATGACGTCGATCAACGGCGTCGTATTGATGTCCATCATCACTTCCGGATCGCCACCATCCGACGGGCCGACATTCATAGCCATCTCGGGTCTTCTCCTTGCGAGTCAGTTGGTGGGACCGGCAGGTTCGGTGATGAAACCGAGCCGCAGGATTCCGGCCCGCTGCGCCGCCACCACCACCCGTCCAATCGACTCGAAGCGGACGTTGAGGTCGCCCCGGATGTGGACCTCGGGCTGAGGATCGAGCACCGAGACCTTCTTGAGCCGTTCGACGAGATCGTTCTGGTTGGCAATTTTCAAGGTGTTCCAGTACACCTGGCCGTCGCGATCGACCGCCAGAATGACGTTTTCGGGCTTGGTCTGGGTGGGAACGTTGCGCTCCTTGGGCAGTTCGACCGAAATGCTCGAGGTCACCACCGGAATGGTGATCAGGAAGATGATCAGCAGCACCAGCATCACGTCCACGAGCGGCGTGGTATTGATGTCCGATACGACGTGATCTTCGTAGTCGTCGCTGGTTTGAAGGCTCATTCCCATTGCTTACCTCGACTCAGGCCTGGCGCGCGCCCGCGGCGTTGGATGCCAACAGCACCTTGTGAAGTTCGCCGCTGAAATAGCGCACCCGGTCCATCGCCACCTTGTTGCGGCGAACCAGCCAGTTGTATCCCAGGACCGCGGGCACGGCCACCGCAAGACCGAGCGCCGTCATGATCAGCGCTTCACCTACCGGGCCGGCAACCTTGTCGATCGACGCCTGGCCCGCGATACCGATCGCGGTCAGCGCGTGATAGATGCCCCACACCGTGCCAAACAGTCCCACGAATGGCGCGGTCGAGCCGACGGTGGCCAGGAAGGCGAGCCCGCCCTGGAGACGGTTGGAAACGGTGTCGACCGAGCGCTGCAGCGACAGCGCGACCCAGTCGTTGAGCGCGATGTGCTCAACCATGGTGCCCTCGTGATGCTGGCGGGCATCGGCCCCGGCATCGGCGATGAAGCGGAAGGCGCTATCGACATGCAGTGCCTGGGCACCCTCGACAACGCTCTTGCCCTGCCAGAACTTCTTGCGGGCTTCGTCGGCGTGCCGGAAGACCTTGGCCTGCTCGATGACCTTGAGCACCCCGATGTACCAGGAGCCGATCGACATCAGCACCAGCAGTACCAGCGTTCCCTTGGAGACCATATCGCCGGTACGCCACATCGCCTCCAGCCCGTAGGGGTTCTCGACGCTAAGCTTGGCGACTTCGGGGGCAGCCTCGGGAACTGGCGTCGCCGCAGGCGCCGGCTGGGCTGCCGGTGCTGCCGGTGCTGCCTCAGCGGCCGGAGCAGGCGCCGGGGTCGGTGCTGCCTCAGGCGCCTTCGCCGCGGCGGCAGCCTTGGCGGACTTGGCGCTCTGGGCCATGCTGGGCGTGGAAAATCCGGCGGCGACCACGGCCAGGCCAAGCAGCGCGACGGCGGTGAACTTGCGGAGAGTGAAAAGTCTGAACATGAAACGTTTCCCCATTAAAAATCCTGATTAGCAATGAACGTCAGCCACGCGAATCACGCGCAGGGGCTGTGGTGTTGTGCCGGCGGCGGCGATCAAGAGGCGCTGATGCAGGGAGCGCAGATCGAAGCGCCGGTTGAAACGATAGCAA
>JAHYJF010000308.1 GCA_019428955.1 Burkholderiaceae bacterium | reverse complement strand
GTGCACCGCCGAGGTTTTGTCTTCGTTTTCGCGCTCGAGATCCTCGTCGGCAATCGCACAGCGCCGATCGGCGTCGGCAACCTCCAGCCACACCTGCCGTTCGACGCCCCGCAGCCGCGCGAGCTCGCGCTTGCGGACCTCGGGGTCGGTGTATTCGATCAGCATGGTCGCCTTGAAGTTGCTGCCATCGGGGATCAGCGGGTTGTAGACCTCGAGCTCGTCGGTGATACCGCTCTCATCGAAAGTCTTCTCGATGTGGAGCATCTCCTGGATCTGGAAGCGAACCGTGAGTTCGTCCTCGAACAGCAAGGTGACGTGCGGCCCAAGCGCGAGCCGGCGGTCGCGGCGGTGTTCCCGCAAGCGCGTGAGCCACTGCGCCCGCTCCCTGGCATAGGCCTCGAGAGTGAGCAACGATTCCCGACTTACTTTCTGCATCGATCTTCCTCCACTGCTACGCCAGCCCGTAGGCGATGCGCAGCAATGTGATTGGGTGAGCCAGCCTGGGGCCGATCGGCTTCTCGAGTGCGCTCATGCCTTGCTGGATATGGTGGCCGGCGAGCGCGCAGTCCGACGCGATCCACTGCGGCGCGCCATCGGGATGCTCCGCCATCCGGTCGAACACCGGGCGCCCGATCTTCATCGCCATCTTGTGGAACTCCTTCTTGACCCCCCAGGTGCCGGCGTGGCCGGAACAGCGCTCCACCGTGTGGACCTTGGCGCCCGAAACCAACTCGAGAATCTCGCGGGTCTTCTGGCCCATGTTCTGCACCCGCGTGTGGCAGGCGACGTGATACGAAACCCGGCCGATTTCGGCGTTGAAGTCTTCGCGCAGCATCCCGTCGCGGCGGCGGGCGAAGAAATACTCGAAGGGGTCGAACATCGCCGCGCGCACGGCCTGGACCTGGGCGTCGTCGGGAAACATCAGCGGCAGTTCCTGCTTGAACATCAGCGCGCACGAGGGGATCAGACCGAGAATTGCGTAGCCCTCGCGGGCCAGCGCCGCCAGCTGCGGAATGTTCTTGTCCTTCAGCTTCTCGACTGAGTCGAGATCTCCCAGCTCCAGTTTCGGCATGCCGCAGCAGGCTTCGCCGCTCACCAGCACGTAGGGGATCTCGTTGTGCGCCAGGATCGCGGTCAGGTCGTGGCCGATCCCGGGTTCGTTGTAATTGACGAAGCAGGTCGAGAAGATCGCGACCTTGCCGGGAGTGCGCTCGCCGTCGCGAACCGGAAAGTCGACCGACTTGGCGGCGGTGCGGCGGAAAGTCTTGGAGTCGAAGTCGGGCAGCCAGGCGTCGCGGTGCACGCCCAGCGTGCGCTCCATCAGGCCACGCGCAAGCGGCATACGGTTGGCGCGGTTGACCACGTGGACGACGATCGGGATGGTCGCCAGCTTGCCGTTGCGGTCGGTTGCCGAGAGCGTCTGATCGCGGAATTTCGTCGGGGTGCCTTCCTTGAACTGGATCGCCTTGGCCCGCAGCATCAGGTGCGGAAAATCGACGTTCCACTCGTGCGGCGGCACGTATGGGCATTTGGTCATGTAGCAGACGTCGCACAGGTAGCACTGGTCGACGACCTTCCAGTAGTCGTCCTTGGCTACCCCGTCGACTTCGAAGGTCGAGCTTTCGTCAACCAGGTCGAACAGCGTTGGGAAGGCATTGCACAGGCTCACACAGCGACGGCATCCGTGGCAGATGTCGAAGACGCGCTCAAGCTCTTCGAGACAGGAGTCGCGCTGGTAGAAACCGGGTGATTTCCAGTCGAGCGGATGCCTGGTCGGTGCCTCGAGGGATCCTTCGCGATTGGTCATGGCCATTTCTCCGCTGGGTGGATGGGCACGGATTGGCGTGCACCCCCGATCATGGCAAAAAAAAGGGGGAAGCGCACAGATCTTCCCCCTTCTTGCCGATTGCCGCGGGGCTCAGTCCAGGGAGGCGAGCGCCTTGGCGAAGCGGTTGGCGTGCGAGCGCTCGGCTTTGGCCAGCGTCTCGAACCATTCCGCGATCTCGACGAAACCTTCGTCGCGGGCCGAGGCCGCCATACCCGGGTACATGTCGGTGTATTCGTGGGTCTCGCCGGCAACGGCTGATTTCAGGTTCGAACCGGTGTCGCCGATCGGCATGTCCGTGGCCGGATCACCGACCTGGGCAAGGTAGTCCAGGTGACCATGGGCGTGGCCGGTCTCGCCTTCGGCGGTCGAGCGAAAGAGCGTGGCAACGTCGGGCCGACCTTCCACGTCCGCCTTGTTGGCGAAATAGAGATAACGGCGATTCGCCTGGCTCTCGCCCGCGAAAGCGTCCTTGAGATTCTGATGGGTCTTGGTTCCTTTGAGGCTGGGCATGTCTTGCTCCCTTTGGTTATTACGGCTCGCTACCAGCGCGAACCGGAATGATGAATCTACCAAAACATCATTACCAGTTCCAATTGAATTTTCACAATCGATTGATTGTGAACGACTATGACCGCCGAGTTGCAGGCCTCGAGCGGTCGTGGCGACGGCGGTCAGGACGATTCTCCCAGCCTCAGCCGCACCAGCAGGCCGCCCCCCGGGGCTTCGTGCAGGGCTACGTCGCCTCCGTGGCGGCGCGCGATCCGCGCCACGATCGCCAGCCCCAACCCCGAGCCTTCCTGGTCGCCCCGGGCCTGATCGAGCCGTGCGAAGGGGCGGAGCATGCGTTCACGGGCCTCGGCGGGTACTCCCTTGCCGTAGTCCCGGACCTCGAGCAGGAGATTCGAGCCCTCGGCGCGAACTGTTAGGTCGACCCGGGCGATCCCAGAGGATTGGTCGCGGCCGTAACGCCGGGCGTTTTCGAGCAGGTTCGCGATCATGCGTTGCAACTCGATCGGATCGCCTTCCCAGAGGATGCCGGGCGTGATGTCAAGGGCCAGTTCGAGCGTTCCGGCATCGATCTCGGCCTGGTAGTTGCCGCGCAGCGTCGCAAAAAATGCCGGCAGATCGATCGACTCGACGCGTTCCTCGATGTCGCCGCTCCGCGCGTAGTCAACGAATTGTCCGACGATCTGGTCGATGCGTTCGATGTCCTTACACATGGCCTCGGCCACCCCTTCGGGGAGCCGCGCAAGTTCGATCTCAAGGCGTAGCCGCGCCAGGGGGCCGCGGATGTCATGGGAAATACCCGCCAGCGCGACGGCGCGGTCGCTTTCCAGTTCGACCAGGTCGCGGGCCATGCGGTTGAAGCGCCGGTTGACCGCCGCTATTTCGCTCACAAGGTTCTCGCGCAGCGGCGTCGGCCGAGCACCCTGGCTGAGTTGATCGATGGCTCCCGAGAGCAGTGCCAGCGGACGGTTGACGAGACGACTGAAGACCATCGCTCCGACCAGCGAAAGGGCGGCAGCGATGGCGATGATCAGCCTGAGGTCAGGTCCGAAATGGCGCTCGACCCGGCGCTGCTGCATCTGCAGCCAGAAGTGGGCGTCGTCGATAGCGAAACTGACCCACAGCCCCTCTTCGCCATTGATCCGGCCGGCGACATCGGTTTCGGGTCCCAGCAGCGTGCGCAGATAGCCGTCCAGCGCGGCGGCGCGAGCCGTCGGGAGGTAGGGCTCGACCCGGTCGCTGGCTTCCAGCGGCAGCACTCGCACGCCCTCGTCGCGGGCCAGTTCGCCGAGCAACTCCGCGCGCCGGCCGGGCTGCGAACTGATCAGCGCCGAGCGGGTCAGGTTCAGAACCGAGGCCACTTCCCAGGCCACCCGCTGCTCCGGCGGGGCCGAGTCGAGCGCC
>JAHYJF010000307.1 GCA_019428955.1 Burkholderiaceae bacterium | reverse complement strand
CCACCTTGCCGCGCGCGGCGACGCTGCCGCCGGCGGCGGCGATGCGTTCCTTGTCGAGATCGATGTAGGGCAGCAGGTGCGCGACCGCCTGCTTCATCACCCGCGCCGACTTGACCACCTGCGGCAGGAACATCTTGCCGGCGCCGAAGCGATCGCCGACGATGTTCATCCCGTCCATCAGCGCTCCTTCGATAACCTCGATCGGGCGCCCGCCGCGGGCCTCGACCTCGCGCCACGCCTCCTCGGTGTCGGCGACGATCCATTGGGTGTTGCCGTGGATCAGCGCATGGACCAGGCGCTCGGCCACCGGCCGGGCGCGCCATTCGAGGTTTTCCTCGCGGCGCGCGCCACCTGCCTTGAGGCCGGAGGCGGCTTCGATCATCCTCTCGGTGGCGGTCTTGGTGCGCTCAGGTGAGTCTGCCGGCAGTTCCGCCGGCAGGCTGGGCGGCCGATCCAGCACGATGTCCTCGGCGCGCTCGCGCAGATCCGGATCGAGCTCGTCGTAGACCCCGATCATGCCGGCGTTGACGATCCCCATCGTCAGACCGGCACCGATCGCGTGATAAAGGAAGACGGTATGGATGGCCTCGCGCGCGGCGTCATTGCCGCGAAACGAGAACGAGACGTTGGAGATCCCGCCCGAGACGTTGGCGTGGGGCAGGTTCTCCCTGATCCAGCGCGT
This sequence comes from Burkholderiaceae bacterium, assembly GCA_019428955.1. Lineage (GTDB taxonomy): Bacteria > Pseudomonadota > Gammaproteobacteria > Burkholderiales > Burkholderiaceae_E > JAGXFR01. Next base: position 3,077 of record JAHYJF010000307.1, on the reverse strand, counting down.
GGCGGCGATGAAATCGAGCGCGTATCGATCGTGCTCCTCGATGCCGGTGGCGATCGCGAAGACGTTGGGATCGAAGATGATGTCCTCGGCCGGAACGCCAACCTCCTCGGTCAGCAGGCGGTAGGCGCGCGCGCAGATCGCGGTCTTGCGCGCCAGCGTGTCGGCCTGTCCCTGCTCGTCGAACGCCATGACGATCACCGCCGCCCCATAGCGCCGGCACAGGCGTGCCTGGCGCAGGAATTCGGCCTCGCCCTCCTTCATCGAGATCGAGTTGACGACGGCCTTGCCCTGCACGCACTTCAAACCCGCCTCGATCACGCTCCACTTGGAACTGTCGATCATGATCGGCACCCGCGCGATGTCCGGTTCCGAGGCGATCAGTTTGAGGAAGTGCGTCATCGCCGCGGCCGAGTCGAGCATCGCCTCGTCCATGTTGACGTCGATCAGCTGTGCGCCGTTTTCGACCTGTTGCCGGGCGACCGCCAGTGCCTCCTCATACTGGGCATTGAGAATCAGCCGCGCGAAGGCCTTGGAGCCGGTGACGTTGGTGCGCTCGCCGACATTGACAAACAGCGAATCGGTGTCGATGTTGCAGGCTTCGAGCCCCGAGAGCCGCAGCGCCGGCGCGATCACCGGCAGCACCCGCGGCGCGACCCCGTCGAGTGCCGCCGCGATTGCCGCGATGTGCTCGGGGGTCGTACCGCAACAGCCGCCGGCGACGTTGACGAAACCGGAGCGGGCGAATTCGGCCAGCAACCTCGAGGTCACCTCGGGACCTTCGTCGAAACCGGTCTCGGCCATCGGGTTGGGCAGCCCGGCATTGGGGTAGACGCTCACAAAGGTGTCGGCCCGGGCGGCCAGGTCCTCGATATACGGCCGCATCAGCGCCGCACCCAACGCGCAGTTCAGCCCGATAGTCAGGGGCCGGGCGTGGCGCACCGAGTTCCAGAATGCCTCGACGGTCTGTCCCGAGAGGATTCGCCCCGAAGCATCGGTCACCGTCCCCGAGATCATGAGCGGCAGGCGCACGCCCCGCTTCTCGAAGACCTCGTCGATCGCGAACAACGCGGCCTTGGCGTTGAGGGTATCGAAGATGGTCTCGACCAGCAGCACGTCCACGCCGCCGTCGAGCAGCCCGCGGACCTGCTCGTGGTAGGCGGCGCGCAGCTCGTCGAAACTCACCGAACGGGCCGCCGGGTCGTTGACGTCGGGCGAGATCGAGGCGGTCTTGGGCTGCGGGCCGAGCGTCCCGGCGACGAAACGCAACCGCTCCGCAGTACCGTACTTGTCGCAAGCCGCGCGCGCGAGCCGCGCCGAGGCGACGTTCATCTCGTAGGCCAGTTCGGGCAGCCCGTAGTCGGCCTGCGCGATCGCAGTGGCGCCAAAGGTGTTGGTCTCGACCAGGTCAGCACCGGCGGCGAGATAGGCCTCATGGATTGCGCCGATGACCTCTGGCCTGGTCAGCGAGAGCAATTCATTGTTGCCCTTGACGTCGTGGCCATGGCCGGCGAAGCGCTCGCCACGAAACGCCGCCTCGTCCAGCGCGTGGCGCTGGATCATGGTTCCCATCGCACCGTCGAGAATCAGGATGCGTTGGGCAAGTATTTCGCGCAGCCGCGCTTCGGTCTGGTTCATGGATATATCCGGGTCAGCGCCGGGTCGCGCCTGGCACCGACCGCCGGCCCGCTCTGGTTGCGGGCAGCGCCAGTGTAACAATCCCTTGAGCGGCGCGCCCTGGGGCACAATAGCTACCTCTATCAATGCGTTTGCCCCAGGGAGATGGCATGAGCCACGTTTTCGCTGCGCCACCAACGATTTCGGTCCCGGTCGAAGGCACCGACCGGACCTTTCCGGTCCACCGCATCTACTGTGTCGGGCGCAACTACGTCGAACACAAGAAAGAGATGGGGTTCACCGACCGTGACCCGCCGTTCTTCTTCATGAAACCAGCCGACGCGGTGGTGGCGATTTCCCATGGCGCCGTGGGCGAGATCCCCTACCCGTCGGTAACCCATAACCTGCATCACGAGATCGAGCTGGTGGTGGCGATCGGCAACCGTGGCCGCAATATCCCGGTCGAGGACGCGCCCGGCTACATCTTCGGCTACGCCGTCGGGCTCGACATGACCCGGCGCGACCTGCAGTTCGCGATGCGCGACAAGGGGCGCCCGTGGGACGTGAGCAAGGGGTTCGACTACTCAGCGCCGATTGCGCCGATCCACCCGAGCGCGGATGTCGGCGACATCGCGAACGCGACCATCGCGCTCGACGTCAACGGTGCGCCCCGCCAGTCGAGCAGCATCGCCAAGCTGATCTGGAACGTTGCCGAAACCATCGCGCACCTGTCGACCTATTTCGAGCTCGTCCCGGGCGACCTGATCTTCACCGGCACCCCGGAAGGCGTCGGCGCGGTGGTCTCGGGTGATCTGCTCGAGGGCCGGATCGACGGGCTGGGAGACCTGCGGGTGCGAATCGCCTGAGGGCGGCGTTCCGGAGCCCCTCAGATGCCCGTCGAGGCGCTCGCTCTGGTGCTGGTTGCGGCCTGCATCCACGTTACCTGGAACTACTGGGTCAAGCGCGCCCAGGTGTCGGGCGCCTCGCTGGTCTGGGCATCCTCAACCGTAACCGCCGTGCTCTACGCGCCCATCGCTTTGTGGTTCTTCGGTGCGCAATTGCTGCAGTTCGGGACTGCGCAGTGGATTGCGGTGGTGGCGAGCGGCGTCCTGCATACCGGCTACTTCCTGGCGCTGCAGCGCGGCTACGCCGCTGCCGACTTGTCGGTGGTCTATCCGGTGGCGCGCGGAACCGGTCCGCTGCTGGCGTCGATCGCCGCGATCATCTGGTTTGGCGAGCTCCCCACGCCCGGGTCGCTGGCCGGTTTGGCACTGATCGTCAGCGGGACGTTCACGATTGCCGGGGGCTGGGCGCTATTTCGGCGCATCGGCACTGAAAAGGCGCGCCGTGGCCTGGCGTGGGGGGCGCTGATCGGGGTGTTCATCGCCACCTATACGATCAATGACGGCCGCGCGGTCAAGCTGCTGGCGATCGCGCCGCTGCTGTTCGACTGGCTCTCCGGG
>JAHYJF010000010.1 GCA_019428955.1 Burkholderiaceae bacterium | reverse complement strand
GCAGGCGGCTACGTCGGCGCGGCTGTTAGTGCCGGCGTCACCGTGGCAAATCGTGACACCTATGCGTTCATCGATGACGGCGCCCATGTCGAGGCCAAGGGCGATGTCGAGGTGCGTGCCGACGCGGTGGCCAATGCGCTGGAGTTCAATTTCGCGGTCGCCGGCGGTTTCGTCGGGGCTGGCTTGCCGGTGGACGTGATGGTGCTCAACAGCACCACCGAGGCGTATATCGGCGACGACGCCGCCTCCTATGCGACTGGCGCCGTGGTCGACGCCGGGGGCAGCGTGCTGGTGTCAGCGAACTCCGAAACGGATGCCTTCACCATCGTCGGCGGTATCGCTGGCGGCGCGGTGGGTGTCACAGGTTCGGTAACGGTGCTGTCCTTGAACAAGGACACCAACGCCTCGATCGGCAACTACGCTACTGTGGATGCCAAGGGCGCGGGGGCCGGATTCGCCGGCGTATCAGATGGAACGCTCGACGATTCGACCGGCGCCTTCGGGCGCGAGACCCGCAACGGCGTGATCGTGCAGGCCGAGTCGCGCGAGGACGTCTTTGTTATCGGGGCATCGGCAGGTGCAGGTGCCGTCGGCGTATCGGCCGCGGTTACGGTCCAGTCCTTCGACTCCGATACTACTGCCGCGATCGGCGGCCACGCCAAGATCAACCAGACCGGCGGCAACGCAGGTGCTAACGCAGCTCAGTCGGTAACTGTTTCGGCACTCAACGACACCGAGTCGTTCATATTCACTGGCGGCTTCGCTGGAGGTGCCGTTGGCGCTGGTGGCGCGGTCAACGTCGGAATTGTGCGCAACGACACGGCGGCGACGATCGGCGAGTATGCCGCAGTGACGGCGGCCAAGAACGTCGACGTCAACGCCCTGGCAAATCGCGATCTCGAGGCGGTGGCGATTGCCGCCGCTGGTGGAGCGGTTGGTCTGGCTGGTTCGGTGGCCGTGTGGAGCCTGGGCGACTCCGTCAATTCGGGCTACGCGGTCGAGCAGCGCGACGACAGTGGCAACCCCACGACAGCAAAAACATCGTCGGCCTACAAGAGCAGCGACCTGACCTCGGCGAGCGCCCAGGCAGAGAGCTCGAGCGCGCAGTTCGGCAGCGCCCTCAACGAGTTCGACGACGGGAGTTCGAGCAGCACTCCGCCGACGTCGAAAACCGATCGCAGCGCCTACGAGCAGGAACGAGTGGCGCAGCTTGCCATTGGCGGCATCAACTCGAACAATCCGGCAGGAACGTCGGCATCGGCGTTCAGCGCCTCTGGCGAGGCGGCCAAATCGGGCACCGTGGCTTCGATCCAGACCGGCGCCGTGGTGAGCGCCGGCGACGACGTTGGCGTGCGCGCCAAGGAGCGGCTGGAATTCACGCTCTTCGGCGGCTCTTTCTCTGGCGGCTCGGCCGCGGCAGGAGCCGGGATTGCCATTGTCAATATCGGCAGCAAGGTCGAAGCGTTCATCGGCGACGCCACGGTTACGGCGGGCGCTCAAACCGACGATACAGTCACGGTGCGGGCCGATTTCGTCACCGACATCACGGGCCAGGCCTGGGGTGGTCAGACCGGCGGCGTCGGGCTCGGCGCGCAAGTCGTGGTCATCAACGACAACAGCAGCCAGTTTGCCCACGTCGACAGCGGCGCCGACATCAATCGCGCCGGCGGCTCGGTGCTGGTCAAAGCCAAGGCCGACCGCACGATCGATGCCGAGGCTATCGGCATACAGGTGGCCGCGGCTGCGGCCGGCGCCTCGGTGGCGGTCGTCAACGTCACCGGCGAGACCAGGTCCTGGGTCAATGGCGACATGGGGCAGAGCACGGGCGCAGTGCGCGACGTCGAGATCGCGGCCGAGTCGGTCGCCGACCTGACGGCCTACACGCTGATGGGCAGCCTCACCGGCGGTTTCGGACTGACCGGGGCGGTCGCCGCAGTCGACTACGCGCCGACGATCAAGGCCGAGACCGGCGCGGGCAGCGACATCAAGGCCACGCGCAACATCACGGTATCGGCCACGTCCACCGCGACCGCCGACGTCGACTCCGACGTCGCGGCGATTTCGCTTGGTGGCGGCGCTGGTGCTTCGATTGCCATTTCCAGTGTCGCGCCGAATCTGCACACGCGTGTGGCGGGCAATCTGCGCACAACTGGCGCGGGAACCGTGCGCCTCGAGAGCAATGCCGACGTCAACGCCGAAGCCGACGCCTTTGCGATTGGCGGCGGCCTTCTGGTTGGCGCCGCCGGCGCTATCGCGGTGGCCGATTCGTCGCCGGATGCCGAGACTGAACTTGACGGCTCGATCAATGCGGCTGGTGCCGTCGAGATCGACGCCCAGACCATCAACGATGCGATAGCCAATACAGCCGGCTATTCGGGCGGTCTTGTCGGCATGGGCGCAAGCCTCAGCTATGCCTCGGTTGGTGGAACCACCGATGCCCATTCCGACGGCCAGGTCAACGCCTATTCGCTCGATGTCACGGCGGGCACTACCAGTACCGCCGACGCCGAGTCCTATGCTCTGGCTGGCGGACTGTTCGCCGGCGGGTTCAACACGGCCCAGGCCGACGTTCAGGCCGTGGCGAAGGCTCGCCTGACCGGCGCCTCGCGTACTGCCGTCGAAGAGGACGTGGACGTCCGCGCCCAGTCCGACAATGCCGCCTACGCCCAGGGCCATGGAGTGACTATCGGCGCGCTGGCGGTCGGCGCAATGTACGTTGACGCCAGCATGGGTTCAACCGGTGTCGACGAGGTCTATGCCGGCCTCGAGAATGGCGCGAGGATTAACGACGCCCGCTTCGTAACCGTGTCCGCACTAGGGGATAACGAAGTCTACGCCCAGGGCGAGGCGGCAGGCGGCGGTCTCATCACGATTACCGGCACCCTGGCGACTACCGATACCGACCAGTCCACCAAGGTGGACGTCGGTGGCAACTCCTACATCAGCGCCACGTCGGCCAACCTGGTTTCGAGCAACGTGCTCAGGCAGGATACCCGTTCCGACTCCCTGAGCATCGGCCTGGCGGCCGGTGGCGGCGCCCTGGCCGACAATACGGCCACCGGCGATGCGCGCATCAACATCGGCGCTGGCGCCGAAATCACGGCTACCAATATTGTGGTAAGCGCCAAGAATGTTTTCGACAAGGAGCACTTCTCCACGAACCTGGAATCGGCCACCGCGGCGGTGGCCGGCCTGACGGCGCTGCTCAGCAGCACCGAGGTAGGAACTGATTCCGACGCTTTCGAGGCCAAGGTCTCGATTGGCAATGGCGCGCTGCTGCACTCCGTGGGCAATAACGCCGACCCGGGCCTGCTCCGGGTCGAGGCCTTCACCGACGTGGCCGCCGTCGACAAGGTCGAGGTCGAGGCCTACGGCATCATCGGCCTCACCGTCGGCAAGTCCGCCGTCGAGATCGATTCCAAGGCCACTGTCGACATCGACGGCGGCACCGTCTACGCCAATGCCGGCAAGGTGGACTTGACTGCGCGTTCCAACGCCTACGCCCGTACCGACACCAATACCACCATCGCGGTCGCCCTGACCGGGGCGGGCGGTTCCTATACCGAGACGGATATCGACGCCCGCAACAACGTGCGCCTGAACAACGCGACGGTCAAGGGACGCGACGTGTACCTGTTCGCCGGGCGCGACTCGCTCGGCCAGGTCAACATCATCGATGGCTACGCCAACAGCGACCTGCAGACCTATTCGCTGCTGCCCACATTGAATGATCCAGGGGCCAGGGTGGTCATCAACGAGCGCAACGACATCGATGTGCTCGGCACCAGCAAGATCACCTCGCTGGAGAACGTCACCCTGCGCAGCATCGAAGGCATCGGGGGCGACGAGCGCGGCCATGAGACCGGCGGTGCGCTGTCCCTGTCGCTGGTGCCCTACGGCATCAACGTGGACGACAACGCCAGCACCCACAGCTACAACACCGTTGACATCGCCGCTACCGCCAGGGTTGAAGCCGGCGTCAACAACCAGACCCTGGTCTACATCGAGCCGCTCAAGATGAACGGCACCGACTACTTGGCGCCCAAGGCCCCGCTGACGGCGTCCCAGCGCACTGCCCTTGAGGGCGGAAACTCGGCACTGATGACTGACGCCCAGAAAACCGCGCTCGGGCTTGATCCGGACATCGCCTACGAGTACGCCCCGCTCGACCTGGACGCCATACCGTTCAGCATCAGCACCGGCACCGTGGTGCAGGTGGTTGCCGGCGCCAATTCAGGCGGAATCGTCGGCGACTACTACCAGTGGAAGCCGATCTCCGACTCTTCCGTCGAGATCACCCTCGAAGCCGAGAACTTCGCCAATACCAGTCGCTGGATTCATTTGAGCGTTGATGGTAGCGGCAACCCGATAGCCCAGGCCTACGACGACGAGACGCATACCTATCACGACATCGACGATCCGGCCAATGTGACGGTCTACCAGAGCAATGCCACTTCGGTGATCCGCAACGGCCTGCTCAACAAGTTCTATGTCATCAAGCCGGTAGAACTCGACGCCCCGAGCATCATCTACCAGAACCTCGGCAACGTGCTGCTCGAGCAGCGCGAGAAGGTGCTGAGCTGGATCGCCAATCATTCCTCCGACGCGGAGGCGGTGGCCCGCTACCAGGTGCAGCTGGAGCTGATCGAGGATGCGCTGGAGGAACTCGGCCTGACCGAGACCGTCAGTGGCCAGACCCTGGTCAAGCGGGAACTCGACATCCTGTTCGTCAAGATGCCCGACATGTACGCCGCGCCGGGCTCGGTCTTCATCGAGGCCGACAGCGTCCCCCCGACCATGGTCTATTCGGGAACGACAGCCAACGTCCTGGCCCGCGCCGGGGCCAAGATCGAGGTGGTGAACAACACTCCGTTCACTATGACCGTGAACGACGCCGTGATCCGCGACACCAAGGTCGTGACCATGCTCAATGGCCAGTACACGGTGCTCAACCCGGGCAATGTGTACTTCAACAACGTCGCGCTGACCGGAACTGGTGCGAACCTTTCCGCCAAGGAAATCAAGATCAACCAGGACAAGCTGAACGGGACTTACGACCTGGGCAGCTTGCCGCCGTCGACCATCGACCAGGACCTTTACCTGGTCGGCGACGTGATCAACGAGACTGGCCTGGTTCAGGTGAAGAACCAGGAGGGCAGCATCACTGTCTCCGGCGAGATCCGGGGCAACCCGGTGGAGATCTACGCTGCCAAGGACTTCACCTTGAACAGCGATGACTGGTTCCACACCGGCAAGGATCCGCGCCAGATGCTCGACTACGATGCACTGCGGGCTTTGGTTTATTCCGAGGCTGGCACCTATGCCGAACAGTCCTGGACCAGTTCGTCGAGCGTGCCCGGCCTGGATGCCGCCATCGCGGCTCCGGGGGCTTCGATTCTCGCCCAGGGCACGATTGCGATCACCGCGCGCTACCTCAATATCAACGGCCTGATCCAGAGTGGCGCCCAGAATGTCGAGCTGCACGTCGATTCCAGTTTCGTGCCCAATTCCACCGGCGAACTGCTGGACACCAACGGCAACCCCGTAACCGGCGTCAATTTCGGCAGCGAGAAGATTCCGGTCAAGGCCTACTTCGACATCTCCCAGCAGGCCATTGTCGTCGACGACATCGTTCCGGAGGGCGGCCGCGTAATCCTCGCCGGCCAGATCCTGAGCACCGGCGGTGGCCAGGTCGTTGCGGCCTATGGCTATGCCAGCGTCGACATCACCAACGCCAGCAATTACAAGCTGATCGTAAATCGCATCGATACCACCAAGGATCGCGTCGGCAAGATCACCATCATCGACACCGCGCGCATCGGCACCGGCGCCGCGGATGCCAAGACCGAGTACCTCATGTCCGCGGGCGGCGTAACGCGCACGACCTATAGCGGTGCGCTGGCTACCGAAGTGTCGGGCGACGACAGTTTCGCGCGCATCAACTACACCCTGACCGATACCGCTACTGGTCTAAGCGGCACGATCACCTATGCGCCGCGCGCCGGCCTGCACTACGTTTGGACCGAGGGTCAGGAACTGACCCAGACTATCATCACCAAGTACGAGCAGAAGAAGTTCAACCTGGTTGGCGGCAATACCAGCTTCGAGGACTGGGTTTCCAAGGACAACAACTACAAGTGGCGCAAGTACGAGTTCACCGATCCGCGCCCATTGCTCGAGTCCGAGGCCCTTACCCTTGAAACCGGTACCGGCGGCACCGACACGCCAAGTTTCGCGGACGGCGATGCCTACGGCATCTCCTACGTGCGCAAGAGCGACACCTGGGTCGACCTCGAATCAGGCATCACCACGGTCTATCGCAACGCCGACGGCGGCACGGGCGGTACCGTCGGCAACATCTACCGGTATGCGGGCACGACCGGTGAGGGATACCTGCCGGGTGAAGACTACGGCGACACCGGCCGCTGGACAGACTTGGGAGCGGGCAGCCCCGCCGGCGCCACTTACGAGAGCAGTTTCGAGAACTCCACCTATACCGCGCGTGAATGGACGACCGGCGGCGGCTGGCTGCGCAACAAGACCTACCACACCGAGATCACTGAAACCCGGGGCATGAAGGACTACTACACCAATGTCCTGAAGGCTGATTACAGCATCGCGATCGGCTTCCTCGGCAGCGGCAGTTCGACCATCAACGTCAGCAGCAAGCAGGACCTGCTGATCCAGGGCAACGTGACCGTCGCCAATGGCGGCACCGTGACCCTGAATTCCACCAACCGCTCGGTCCTGGGCGGCGAGGGCGTCGCCGTATTCAACGACGCGCCCGACGTCACGGCCGGCAAGGATGTGCGGCTGCTGGTCGAAGGCGGCGTGGGCGTCCTCAACATAACCGCGGGGGGCGACATCCATGTGGTCGGTATCGCCGACACCAACACCAGCGACCTGAAGCTGGGCCAGGTTGTCAGTACCGGTGGCGACACCACCCTGATAGCCAGGGACGGGCTCGAGGCCTCGAATCCGGCGACTTCGCTGGTCAAGGGCAACCGGGTTGAGCTCTCCGCCACCGGCGCCGGCGCCGATATCGGCGGCGCGGGAACCCTGCGGATCGACTCGAACATTCTCGGCGCCGGTGGCTTCGCGGCCCTGGCCGGTGGCGATATTGATGTCAAGGAGATCGCTGGCGACCTGAAATTGATCAGGGCGCTCGACTTCACGACCAACGCCTCGGTCGAAGGGGGAGGAAGCGTCACGCTGCGCACCCAGTCCGGCGCCATCCTCGATGCCACCTATGAACTGCAGCAACTGATCAACAACAATGCGCTTACGCCGCAGCAGTTGAAGATGATCGACCAGTTGAACGGCCTGGTCGCCATCGGCACTGATTCCTACGGCAACCCGGTCTTCGATACCGACCCGAGCAACAACATTTCTGCCGACTCGTTCAAGTATCCGGTCTCGCCGGGCCTGTACAGTTACCTGTACCCGCATGCCGAATTCCTGGGCATGACTCCGGTGCAGACGGCACCGGAAATCATGAACGTCAAGGGTGTCAGTGTCTTGCTGATCGCGGAAGACGGGCTCGGTTCGATCGGCCGCAGCGAGGCCGCACAGGTTGTAAACATGACTGGTGGTTTCGCCGCCTTGACCAATGACCAGAAGAAACTGCTGGCTACCGCCAACGCGAGCGACGTCTATGGGCGCCAGTACGGCACCTATCGCTACATCGGTTCGGACTATGTCGCTGACGGCGCCGATCTGGAGCACCAGAATTTCGGCGATAGCTCGAAATGGCAGAAGATCAGCTACATCGCCACCGGCGCCAGCAAGGCGGCTGAGATCAACCAGAGCGTGGCCCACGACGGCTACGTCCTGGTCGAGTTCAACAACGGCGATTACGGCCTCTACCAATACCTGGGCAGCACCGGCACGCTCAACCTGGCGGGCGAGAACTATTCCGACACCAATCGCTGGAGCAAGGTCGAACCCAGCCGTTCGACCGATGACACCAGCCCGGCGGCCCTGGCTGCCAACCAACTCGTGCTCAACAAGTTCGAGCTCGAGCGGGTAGCCCTGCAACTGCAGGACGACGTCGATGTTGACGTCAGCGGCAACTTCGAGGCCTATGCCGATGGCGACCTGTCGGTCCAGACCCCTGGAAGCCTGAAGATCGACAACGTCCGCGCCGGCGGCGACGTACTGATTGTCGCCGGCGGCAATATCACCGATGCCTATACCGATGGCTTCGCCGCCATCGGTGCCTTCGGCGATCTGACCCTGATCAGCAACGGCGTCATCCGCGGTGACGGCACCCATGCCGGCGATCCGCTGCGTATCGCACTATCGGATACCAGCCAGTTGTTCGTGGACGCGGCAGGTGATGTCGACCTGAAGCAGATGAGCGGCGACTTGACCATCAACGGCAGCACCAAGGCCATCTCCGATCTCTACGTGGCGCGTGTTACCACCCCGGCGCACGCGGATATCGAGGTCAGCCTGGGCGACATGATCGTCGAGCGTATCGACGCCGGCCTCGGTGGCCGGCTGGTAGCCCAGGGCTCCATCATCGATGCCAATGACGATGCCGCTGGTCCCATTGTCAACGTCGATACCGGCGACCTGTATCTGAAGGCGGGCCAGAACATTGGCTCGGCCGGGAACTTCTTCGACGTGTTCGTCGCCGGAGACCTCTCCGGTCTGCTCGGCAACGACGCCTTCATCAACAGCCCGACTACGCTCAACATTACGACCTTCGAGTCAACGAATGGCGATGTCACCCTGACGGTGGACGGCGCGACCAACATTGGCCTGATCAAGGCCCGTCAAGGTACCGTCGATATCGTGTCCCAGGATTCGATCGTCGACCGCAATGACGATGCCTCGGCCAACATAGAAGCGGTCAGCGTCGATCTGGAATCGGTGGCGGGCGCGATCGGCACCACTGTCAATCCGTTCGACATCGATACCTCCTACGGCGGCGTTCTCGGAACCGTCAACGCCCTGGCGTTGTCCACCGCATATCTGATTGAGACCAGCGGCAACATGCGGGTCGACAAGGTGCGCAGCAAGACGACCAACGTCTGGCTCAAGACCTTGAACGGTTCGATCCTCGATGCCAACGGCGCACTCGAGAACAACGTGACTGGCGTCACCATCAACCTCGAGGCGAATCACGGCGATATCGGCGAGGTCGCCAACGCGCTGGAAATCGATTCCTCTAACCCGGAGCAGGGCAAGCTCAACGCCTGGGCCTACAACAGCAGCATCTACGTCACGGAAACCGCCGGCGCGATGTACGTCGGTACGGTTTATGCGGCAACCGGCGATGTGGTGTTGTCGGTAAGGGATTCGGCTGCCACGGGCGAAGACCTCATCATGGATTCGGCGGCGTCGATCAGCGCGCCGGCAACCAGCGGCGGCGGCGACGTACTGCTGCAGGCGGGAGATAACGTTCACCTCCAGGCGGGCAGCACGATCACCTCCGGACGCCATCTCAAGGTGCACAGCGGCTATGGCGACACCGGCAACGTCGACGCTACCGGCACGACCCTGCTGGTCGAAGGAACGCTTGCGTCCAACGAAATCGAACTGGCTGGCGAGCGCCAGGCCGATACGATTACGCTGCGGCCGGATTCGCTGCTCGGGCACGTGCGCGTGCTCGGCGACACCGACGGCCTGGCCGGCGGTGACGACATCATCATCGTCGACCATCTGCCGACGATGACGGCGTTGCGCGACCGCCTCGACGATGGGTCAGTTACCTCGGTGCGCGACACCGTCGACCTCGACGGCCGCGGCGGCACCGACACCTACACCGTTCTGACCCATGGCAGCCTGTCGGAAGGAACGCACGATTACATAGTCAACGTGCTCGACAGCGGCGCCAAGGATGATGGCCTCGACACCCTGAACATCGACGGCAGCGAAGACGCCGACGTGTTCCTGCTGCGTCGGGTAACGGCTCTGACAGAAGGGTTCAGCGTCCCGGTTCCCGGCAACACGCCGGCGTTCGTGGCCCTGATGCACGGTTCTGTCGACGATGTTCGCAACCAGGTGCGAGATGACGTAGAGCGCATCAACTACGACGAGAACATCAACTCTCGCCTGATCGTTCGCAGCTTTGGTGGCGACGACTTCTTTGCGGTCGACGACAACGCCGCGCTGACCACGCTCGACGCCGGTGCAGGTGACGACGAGGTCCAGATCGGCCAGATGTACGGCGCGCCGCGCATCTCGGTGCCCGCGGACGATGATTCCGCCACCGTGGCTGCCGGCGATGATTTCGCTACGGTCGAAACGACTGTCGGCTATCTCAGCCGAGGTGCGAGTTTCGCCCTGACCGCCTACGGCGGCACTGGCAACGACCAGTTCACCGTCTACAGCAACAAGGCGGAGACGCGGCTCGAGGGCAATGACGGCAACGACGTGTTCGTCATCAGGGCGTTCGCGCTCGCCGACGACTCCGGCTTCTCCACCGAGGCAGTCACCCAGGCAGTTGGAGGCGGCGGCAACGATACCGTGATGTACAACATCAACGCCCCGGTCGATCTCGACGGTGGGGCCGGTTTCGACAAGGTGGTGGTCATCGGAACCGAGAAGGACGACAATTTCGTGATCACCGACGAGGCCGTGTATGGTGCGGGTCTGAATGTCCGCTACCTGAACATGGAAGCGCTCGACGTCGATGGCCTGGAGGGCGACGATCACTTCTTCATCCGCAGCACCGCGGTCGGGGTGGTAACGACCATTATCGGTGGCAAGGGCAGCGACACCTTCGACGTTGCCGGCGACGTGACCGAGGACATCGTCAGCCTCGATCTCGAAGGACGCAGCGGGGTGATCAACCACTCCATGGCCTCAGCCGACTCGGCGTACGGCAATCTGCTCGTTCCGGGAATCGGTCTCAACGTCGCCAGCGCGACCGGCGGTCCGAGCGGCCAGATCGTAGTCGAGCAGACCGATGGCTCTACGGTGGTCAACGAGCAGGGCGAGACCATCGACCATTACACCATCAAGCTGGCCGGCACGCCCGGCCAACCGGTGTACATAAATGTTTCGGCGGCGCGCACCACCCAGGAAGAGGAAGACGGATCACCGGCCGGTGATTCGGTCCTGATTTCCCTCGACAAGGTGACCTGGAGCCGCTACCTGACTCTCACCGCAACCGACACCTCGGCGCAGACGATCTATGTCAAGGCGGTTGATGACGGCCTGAGCGAGGGTGAGCGGATCTACGCGATCAGCCACAGCGCGCAGAGCGCCGACACGACGTTCAACCACGTGCCGATCAAGAACGTCCGCGTGACGGTCAAGGATAACGACCGGCCCGAGGTCATCGTCACAGGAACCGGGTACCGCGATCTGGTACTCGAGGGCGACGCGACGACCCAGGTTACCGACACCTACACGGTGCAGCTCGGCAAGCCGGTTGCGTCGGGGACGGTGGTCGTGACCGTCACGCCTGACAGCCAGGTTACGGTCTCGAGCACCGACACCCGTTATGACTCGGCGAGCCACACCATAACCTTCGACAGCACCAACTGGGCCGACCCGGTGACGATGACCGTGACCGCGGTCGACGACTCCAAGGTTGAAAACACGCTCCTGGCGTCCATCCAGCACACCGCTACCGGCGGCTACGATGGGACGAACTTCAAGGTCAAGGTCGTAGACAACGACCGCGCCGGTATTCTGATCGACCAGAGCGACGGCAATACCATCGTCGTGGCCGACGACCCGGCGACTGGCGCCGACGAGTCTGTGCCGGACAGCTACACCGTGCGCCTGACCAAGGCGCCTACGGACGACGTTACCGTCACGATGCTGCCCGACAATCTCACGACCACGGTGCCGACGACGCTGACCTTCACCACGACGGACTGGTGGATTCCGCAGACGGTTACCGTAAATGCGGCCAAACCGCAGCCTCCGCTGCCGGCGCAACCGCTGAAGACCTTCCCGATCGAGGCGCACGTCGTCAACAGCATCGCCGGACCGCTCTATATCGAGGGCTATATCGACCCGACGGCAGACCGTGCGCTCAAGACGGCAATCATGTTGCCTGACGAGTTCGATGAGCCGCTGCCGACGATCCCCGATTCCGGGATCGATGAAGACACGTTGATCGACACTCTCAACATCCATAATGATTCGAGCGGCTCGGACGATGTTGGCGTGATGGACGCCGGCACCTGGCATTCCGGCAACTCGATCGACGGCGAGTTCATTGCCAGCACCAATATTTCCGGTCTGGACCTGTCTGGGGACTTGTCGTTCGGAGAAGAGGCCTTCCCGGGAGGCAAGATCTTTGCCGCCGGCATCACTTACCGCAACATCGAGGTCGCCGAGGTCCTGCTGGGCCAGGGCGACGACACCTTCACGATCAACGACACCCTTAGCACCGTTGCGGATCACGGCGGCATCACCATCGTACATGGGGGCGGCAATACGTCGACCAGCAAGGGCGACACCATCACCATCACCGGCAGTTCATCGCCTCTGGTGGTCTATGGTGACACCTCGCAGGACGGCGCGCGCTATAACGGCCAATCCGGTGTGCCGTCGGAACTGGGCATCGTCTTCGACTACGCTGGCAACGACACCATCGACGCCCGCGCTTCGAGCCAGAGCGTGACCATCTACGGTGGCGCCGGCGACGACACGATCTGGGGCAGCCAGGCGGGCGATCACCTCTTTGGCGGTTCCGGCGACGACGAGATTCACGCCCAGGGCGGCGCCGATCACGTCTACGGCGACTCGGGCATCAATGTCGATGTCAACACCCGCGTCATCACCGTCGTGCAGGTGAACACCAGCACGCTCGACGATCACGATGGGCTGGTTGCTGGCAGCGACACTATCTACGGAGACGGCGGCAACGATATCGTCTTTGGTGACCATGGCCAGATCGACCAGGCTGCGGGAACATTGCGCATCCTGACCACCGGGGCGGTGACCCGGATCGCCACGGTTGAGCCCGACAACGGCGCAGCCGACACCATCTACGGTGGTACTGGCGACGATCAGATCCTCGGCGGCGACGAAGGGGACACGATCTCCGACGAAGCAGGCCATAACATCGTGTTCGGCGACCACGGCGTGATCGACTACGTCATTGTCGATGGTGACCTGACGGACATCGACCTGATCGAGAGCCTGTCGACGACGCAGTACGGCGGTGCGGACACGATCACCACGCTGGGTGGTGACGACATCGTGATTGGCGGCCGCTATGGCGACACGATCAATGCCGGTGACGGCTCGAACCTGGTGATTGGCGACAGCGGCCGGATCACGGCGGCGAACGCCGATACCCCGCATCAGCTGGGCAACCTGCCGATTACGCTGGGAGTCGTCGAGACCATCGAGTATGACGATGGCGGCAACGACACCATCGTCACCGGTGCCGGTGTGGACCTGGTTCTTGGCGGTTACGCGGCCGACGACATTCGTCTTGGCGCCAACAACGACATCGCTCACGGCGACAACGCGCTGTTGAGCTATGTCAAGGACGGTGACGCCGCAACTCTGGACCTCGTCCAGACTCTGGCGTACGCCATCGGCGGCTCGGACACCATTCGCGGTGAAGCCGGCGAGGACGTCCTGATCGGCGGCGCCTACGGCGACCGGCTCGACGGCGGCAGCGAGCGCGACCTGATCTTTGGCGACAACGTCGATCTCGACCGGACGGTCGGTGACGGCTTTGCCAACGCGCGCTATCGCACTCTAAGCCCGGAAAGTGGTGGGCAGATCTACGCCACCGGTCTGGGTGAAGCGAGCGGCTCGGTGCTCGTCACGGCTGATTCACAGTTGATTCCAGGCGGAGCACCGGTCTGGGAAGACTTCGACATCCTGATCAGAGACCACGACACTTTTAACGAAGGGTCGTCAGGTAACACCCGCTTCGGCAACGACTACATCGCTGGCGGCGCTGGCAACGACCAGATCTTCGGCCAGCTCGGCGACGACGTCATCCAGGGCGACGGCTCGATCGACCTTGCGGTCGGAGCAGCTCGCCTGTCTGACGGTACCCTGTTGGTCCAGGCCTCGGTCGAGAACCTCGCAACCGACGGTGACGACTACATCGAAGGCAACGGTGGCAATGATGTGATCTTCGGCAATCTCGGCCAGGACGACATCATCGGCGGCAACTCGAGCCTGTTCAGTCTGGACTCCCCCGATCGGCGCAGCGACGCCAGTGGCGAAGACATGCTGTTTGGCGGGGCTGGCACCGACATCGCCCGCCTCAATGCGGGCGACGAGACGGCCAGCGGTCACGCCAACGACTCTGACATGATTTTGGGCGACAACGGCAACATCTATCGCCTGGTCAGCGTCGGCGCTGATGGTGGGACGACCTTCAAGCAGTTCAATTACGACCTGGCGAGTGACCGTGGCGACGTTCGTATAGTGGTGCGGGCTGCCGATCTGCTCGATTACACCCAGGGCGGACCGGACTTCGACTCCGCGGCAAGCGCCGACATCGGTGCTGGCGACGAAATCCACGGCGAATCCGGCGACGACTTCATCTACGGCATGAAGGGCGACGACGTGATCTTCGGCGAAGGCCAGGACGACGACATCGTCGGCGGTTATGGCAACGATTGGATCTCGGGCGGCAACGGGCAGGACGGGGTTATCGGCGACGATGGCCGCATCTTCACCAGCCGCAACGGCACCGCGGAGGTGCTCAATGGGGTCATCGTGGCCAGCAAGCAATCCTCGATCAGCACCCCGGGCAAGATCCAGCAGGCGGACCTCGATGTCACTGGCCAGCTCAAGAAGACCGTCGATCTGACTCCCTTCAGCCAGGACGAACTCTGGTCTGGCAGCGCCGACGAATTCAGTGGCGAGTCGAAGCATACTTCGGATGACATCATCTACGGCGGCCTGGGCAGCGACTGGTTGCACGGGGCCAGCGGCGACGATGCCATTTCCGGCGCCGAGGCGTTGCCCGGGTTCTATTCGAATCCCGTCAACCCCGGCAATGTTCTGCGCTACGACCCGATAACGACCGAGTTTGCCGAATACGACGAGTACGCGCCGCTCGCGCGCCTCGAGAATTTCCTGCTCAATTTCGACGCAACCGAGGGTGTCGAGCAGACCAGCCAGACGTGGGGAACCGTCTTTTCTGACGGCGACGACAAGATCTTCGGCGACAACGGCAACGACTGGCTGGTCGGCGGCACCGGGCGCGACAACATCTATGGCGGCTGGGGCAACGACCTGCTCAACGCCGACGACGATCAGAGCACCAATGACGGCGCCAACGACGCACCCGACACTCACCCGAGCTACGAGGATCGGGCCTACGGCGGTGCTGGCCGCGACGTGCTGATCGCCAATACCGGAGGCGACCGGCTGATCGACTGGGTCGGGGAGTTCAACAGCTTTATCGTGCCGTTCGCGCCCTATGGAATGGGCACGGTATCGCGCACGCTGCAGCCGCAGCTGGGCGAGTTCCTGTACGCGCTGTCGGCTTCCGACGGGGCGGACTTCACCCGCGCCGACGACGCCGGAGGCGACCCGCTGCGCAATGGCGAGCCCGAAGGCGAACTCGGCATGGTCCGTCAGCAGGATCCGGCCTGGCAGGATCAGACCGGTGCCCCGCGCGACATCCAGGCCGGCAATATCCCGGGCGGCAAGCGCGACGTATTGCGCTCGGCTACCTTCAACGACCCGACGCAGCCGTTGAGCGGCTTCGCGGTCGACAGCGGTCTCTGGGATGTGACCAAGGGAGCGCTGTCGGTGTCGGCGCGTTCACCCAGCGGAGATGCGGCGGCGGTATTACAGATCGGTGACGCGCTGCCGAGCTACTTCGAGATGAAGGCCGCGGTGAAGGTGATCAAGCCGACCGCCCAGTGGAAGGCCAATTCCTACCTGATCTTCGACTACATCGACAAGAGCGACTTCAAATTCGCCGGCATCGATGCGTCGACGAACAAGCTGGTGATTGGCCATCGTGACCATACTGGCTGGGTCGTCGACGTCCAGACCCCGTTCATGGCCAAGCCCAACCAGGTCTACAACCTGATGCTCTCGATCAACGGGTTGAACGCCACGATCATAGTCGATGGCAAGCTGTCGCTGACGCAGACGTACAGCGCCCGCATCATCGATGACTGGGCCTTCGGCCTCAACTGGGGCCTGGTCGGGGTCGGTTCGGACAATGCCCGTGGCACGTTCGACAATATCGTCGTCCAGATGCTGGCACCGGAAGCCACGACCGTCAAGACCGATAACTTCGACGATGGCCCGGGTGAATCCTTCACCGGCCAGCCAAGCACCGGAGCCTGGACTGCCGCCGGTGGCCGCTTTGCGGGCACCCCGGCGACGGGCGAGGACAGTGCAGTGCATCTGGCGACTTTGGGAGCGCCAAGCATTCAGGCGCTTTCGATCCTTGGTTTCGACGCAACGCTGAGCACGACTGGCCAGGGCGGATTCATCTTCGACCGCTACGACGCCGAGAACTACAAGTTCGTGGTCATCGATGCGCCCGCCGACAGTATCATCATCGGTCACAGCAGCAGCAAGGCCGGGGTGGTCATCGACGCATCGGTCTCCAGGAACATTGTGGCCGGCCGGGACTACGAGCTGAGCGTGATGCTCAAGGGCACGACGGTCAGCGTCACTCTCGACGGACAGGCGGCGGTGGCATTCACCTACAACGCCGTAGCCGTCGATGGTCGGTTCGGCTTGATCTCGCGTGGCGGCACCACCAGTTTCGATTCGGTAACGTTGAAGACCAATGACGAAGCCGTCGCGAACCTGGCCAACACCATCTTTGCCGAAACCACGCCGTCGACGGTCTACACTGGCGATGCTCTCGTTTCGAGCGACCTCGGACCGTTGGTCGATGAAGCCATCAGGCGCTGGAGCGTTGCCAACGGCGAAAGTTTCGCCCAGTCGATAGGTTCGGCGGAAATCGAGATCGTCGACTTGCCGGGCCTCGAGCTGGGGTCCTATGTCGACGGCCGGGTGCTGATCGACATCGATGCGGCCGGCTATGGCTGGTTCATCGATCCGACGCCGGGCGACGACAGCGAGTTCATTCTGAGCGGCGATGTTCTCGCGGCTCAGGGCGACTCGGCCACGGGCCGCATCGATCTGCTCAGCGTGCTACAGCATGAACTCGGTCACGTTGCGGGGTTGGGTCACGTCGATGATGGCCTGATGGCAACGACCTTGTCGGCCGGGGTTCGCACCAGTCTCGCTCCGGAAGACGTCTCGGCGAACGATAAGCCCAGTCATGATCGCAGTATCGACCCGCTCGTCGCGCCGTCGTTCCCGACGGTGCCGAGCATCGACTGGTCGAAGTTCTACGACAGTCCGGCCGCCGGCGTGGTCTTGCCGAAAGCGCTGAAGGCACCGGCATGGCAGACTGACTTCGTCAACAACCTTGCGCGCAAGGGGGAGCCGAGTAATCCTAATAGCATTCTTAGGATCCAGATCGATGCAGCCCCCAAGGTGAACTCGGAATTGAGCAGGCTGCACTCGCCCATTCATCAATGAGAGGAGACGCATAGCATGACCCAATTGCTGATCTACGAAACCGCTGTTCCGGTGTCCGGTGGCCGTCACGGCAAGGCCTCGATCGAGGCTGGCCAGGGATTCGCCTTTGCGCGCAAGGTCAATTCGGTGCCGCTGATGGCTCTGGAATTTCCGGAAGCGGCGCCGGAGTATGCGATTGTCTTTGCGCAAAGCGGTGACGATGTCGTCCCTGTTGCAATACTGGGTGCGCGCCAGAACGAAAATCTCTACCTTGCGGAAGACAATAGCTGGCGTGGGCGCTATATCCCGGCATTCATCCGGCGCTATCCGTTCGTGTTCTCCACGAGCGAGGACGGCAAGACCTTCACGCTGTGCGTCGATGAGTCGTACAAGGGGTTGAACTACGAAGGACGTGGCGCGGCCCTGTTCAATGAGGACGGCAAGCCGTCGCCGCACGTCGACCGGGTGCTGAAGTTCCTGCAGGAATATCGAGCGCAGTTCCTGCGCACCCAGCAATTTGGCAAGAAGCTCAAGGAGCTCGATTTGCTCGAGCCAATGCAGGCGCAATTCACGCTTCCTGCCGGCGACAAGATGGCGCTCACCGGTTTCATGGCGGTTGACCGCAAGCGTCTCAAGGCCTTGAAAGGCGAGCAGTTGGCCAGTTTGGCGAGCACCGACGAACTGGAACTGATCTATCTCCACCTTCAGTCGATGCGCAATTTCGTTGCTGTCAAGGATCGTTTGGTGGGGCAGGCCACGAAGGATGGCGCAAGCCCGGCGGCCACGGAGGGCGCGGCCCAGGAAGCTGGTTCCAAGCCTAACGGCGCGGCCAAGGCAGCCGCTGGACCGGAGCCCGTGGCCGCCAAGCCAAACGGCCAGGGATCCAAGGAATCCGATCATTCGAAAGGGAAGAGGGGCGCGGGGAGCAGCGCAAATTGACTTTGGCGTGGGCGTGCCGCGCGTACTTGCCGCGGCGATTAGTTGATCACCGGGGGTGGCGCCGGTGAGTGGCGCGCCAGTCTATTCGCTGTCCGACCGGGCCCAGGCCGCGACTTCTTCGGCGGCGTGGGTCCGGTTTGCTGCGCCAGCGAGTCTCGATGAGTTCTGGGCCAGCTGGCTGGATATCCTCTGCGCTCAGGTCGGGCGCGTCAACGGCGCCCTGCTGTTTCTTGGCGGTGACGGCGGCGGCAGTTATCAGCCGGCCGCTGCCTGGCCGGGCTCCTTCAGTAATCTGGTGCATCTTGGGCCGACAGCGGAGGAAACCCTCAAGCAACGGCGGGGCGTGGTTTCCATTGGTGCCGCGCCGGAGCCGGTCATGGTCGGCTATCCGATCGAGCTGGACGGCCGTTTATGCGGTGCTGTCGTGCTTGACATCGAGCCGCGCTCGGAAGCCGGGGTACAACTAGCCCTGCGGCTGGTGCACTGGGGCAGCGCCTGGGCGATTGACATGCTGCGCCAGCAGCAGGTCAGCGATCTGACCAGGCGGGCTGAGTATCTCGGGTTGGCCAACGAGGTCATCGCCACCACGCTGCAGGAGATTCGTCTGGGCTCGGCGTTGCTCGCTGCGGCCAATGAACTGGTGGCGCGGTTGGGATGCGAGCGAGTAGCAATCGGTTTGAAGCGGGGTGATGGCGTACTGGTAGAGGCGATATCGCACACCGCGACGTTCGATTCCCGTAGCGATTTAGTGCGCAGGATCGGGGACGCCATGGAGGAGGTGCTAGACCTCGACGTGGCGATCGTCCATCCGCCGCTCGGCGAGGACGCTATCGCCAACCTCGCCCACGCTGCCCTGTCGTCGGCCAGGAGCGACGCTTGCCTGCTATCGGTTCCGTTGGTCGACGACGGTGACATGGTCGGTGTCATCACTTTCGAGCGCGTGCGCGAGCGCCCGTTCGACAGTTCCGAATTGGGGCTTTGCAAGACCGTCGGCATGTTGCTCGGTCCGATCGTGGAACTAAAGCGTTATCAGGAACGCGGTCTGTGGCAGCGTTCGGTCGATGCCCTGCGTGGCGGAGCGAAGGCCCTGTTCGGGCCGGGGCGTCCGGGGATAAAGCTGATCTCGTTGATCGTCGTGCTGGTGATCGCGGCTGTCACCCTGGTTGACACGACCTACCGCGTTGCATCGCAGACCGTGATCGAAGGGGAAGTTCAGCGTGCGATGGTAGCGCCGTTCCGCGGCTACGTCGCCGAGAGCTTCGTGCGCTCCGGCGACACCGTCAAGTCCGGGCAGGCGCTCGCCCGGCTCGATGACCGCGAGCTGGTGCTCGAGCGCACGCGCTGGCAGTCGGAGGCGGAGCAGGCGCAGCGGCGCCTGCGCCAGGCCGCGGCGATCCAGGATCGCGCCGCGATGTTGATAGCCTCGGCGCAGAGCGAACAAGCACGCGCAAAGCTGGCGCTGGTCGAAGAACAGATTTCTCGAGCTACCCTCAAGGCGCCGTTCGACGGCATCGTGGTCGTTGGCGATCTCAGCCAGCTGCTAGGTTCCCCGCTTGAGCAGGGTGCGGTGTTGTTTGAGATCGCGCCGCTCGATTCCTATCGCGTCGTGCTGAACGTCGATGAACGCGAGATCGCCGATGTGCGGGTTGGCCAGCGCGGCGAATTGGCGCTATCGGGAATGCCCTACCAACTCTTGCCATTCAGCGTCCAGCAGATCACACCGATATCGACCCCCCAGGACGGCCGCAACTTCTTTCGCGTCGAGGCCCGGCTGGAACGCGCCACCGATCGTTTGCGGCCTGGCATGGAGGGAATCGGCAAGGTCGAGATCGGGGATCGCAAGCTGATCTGGATCTGGACCCACTCGCTGGTTGACTGGATGTGGTTGTGGAGCTGGAAGTGGCTGCGGTAAACGGAAGTGAATTGCTGGGATGGTGACCGAGTCCACTACCTCTAGTTCCTGGTACCGAGTAGCCGGAATCAAGCCGCGACTGCGCACCCACGTGCGCTTGCACCGGATGCGATACCGCGGCGAGCTCTGGTACCTGTTGCAGGACCCTTTTTCCTCGCGAGTTCATCGCTTTACGCCGGCCGCCCGCCTGGTCATCGCGGCGATGAACGGCGAGCGCTCGGTCCAGCAGATCTGGGAACTGGTTAACCGGGAGCTCGGCGAGGCCGCGCCGACCCAGGATGAGATCATTCAGCTGCTGGGTCAGCTCCACGGTGCAGATCTGCTCCAGAGCGACAGCACCCCCGACGCGGCTGAACTGTTCGAGCGTGGCGAGCGCAACGAGCGTTCAATGCGGCGGCGCTCCTACATGAATCCCATGGCAGTTCGTGTTCATCTGCTCGATCCAGATAATTTCCTGAATCGAGTCAGGCCATTGATAAATCTGCTCTGGAGTCGCTGGGGCGGGCTCCTGTGGCTGGCGCTGGTGTTGCCAGCCCTGGTGCTCGTTCCCTCACACTGGTCGGAATTGACCGGCGACTTTTCTGATCGAGTCCTTGCGGCCGAGAACCTGGCGCTGTTGTGGATCGTGTTTCCGGTGATCAAGGCGCTGCACGAATTCGGCCACGCCGCGGCGGTAAAGAGAGAAGGGGGCGAGGTTCACGATCTCGGTATCGTGATGCTGGTGTTGATCCCGATCCCCTATGTCGAGGCATCGGCCGCCACGGTCTTCCGTTCCAAGTACTACCGCGCCCTGGTCGGGTCCTCCGGGATGGCGGTCGAACTGGCCATTGCCGCGATCTGCTTCTACCTCTGGCTGATGGTGGAGCCGTCGGTCATGCGAGCGGTGCTGTTCAATGTCATGCTTGTCGCCGGGGTTTCCACGCTCCTGTTCAATGGCAATCCGCTGCTGCGTTACGACGCCTACTACATTCTCGCCGACTTGCTGGAGATGCCCAATCTGGCGACCAGGTCGTCGAAGTTCTGGCGCTACCTGGTTGACCGTTACGCTTTTGGAATTGACACCGAAACGGCTGAATATGGCGCAGGGAACAGGGCGTGGCTGATCGCCTATGGTCTCCTGTCCGCTCTGTACCGGGTGTTCGTGACCATCGTCATCGCGATGTTCATTGCCGGCAAGTTCTTCTTCATAGGCGTTGCGCTGGCGATCTGGGCGGTCACGGTCATGACCGTGGTGCCGGTCATCAAGACTGTGCGCAGCATCGTTGACAGCGCCCGCCTGCGCGAACATCGCCGGCGCGTTCTGACGGTCTCGGCACTGGTGGTTATCGGGCTGGCAACGCTGCTCTTTGTGGTCCCGGCCCCGTTCAGGACAGTAGCCGAGGGGGTCGCCTGGCTTCCCCAGTCGGCCTTGGTGAGGGCCGGGAACGACGGCTTTCTTGAAGCCATGGTCGCGACTCCCGGCAAGCCTGTTGCCGCTGGCGATCTCCTGATGACGATGAGCGACCCGAGCCTCGAATCGTCATTGCGCGCGGCCGAGGCGAGGGTGGCCGAACTGGAGGCTGTCTATGCCGCACAATTGGTTGCGGACCGGGCTCGCGCGGCCATCGCCCGCGACCAACTGGCAACCGAACAGACGGCGCTCGAGTCGGTGCGCGAGCGTTTCGATCGGTTGCGGCTGCGGGCACAATCGGCCGGTGTTTTCATAGTTCCCAAGGCAGTTGATATGCTCGGGCGCTATTTTCGGCAGGGCGACTTGCTGGGCTACGTTGTCGAGGAACAGCAACTGATTGCGCGCGTGGTTGTTTCCCAGGATGCGGTCGATTCGGTCAGAAGCGCTACTTCGCGAGTGCAGTTGCGTTTTGCGCAGCACCCGGACAGGGTTGTTCAGGGTGAATTGCGGCGTGAGGTGCCAGGCGGTGACGAGTACCTGCCCAGTCGGGTGCTGTCCAAAGAGGGGGGCGGCGAGCTCGCCACCGATCCACGCGATACCAAGGGCGCGCGCACGTTGGAGCGAACGTTCCAGTTCGACGTAGCAGTAAGCCCGGGCGAATTCAGTTTTGGCGAGATCTTTTTTGGTTCGCGCGTACACGCTCGCTTCGAGCACGATCCCGAACCCCTGGCGCATCAGTTGTACCGGGTAATACGGCGCCTCTTCCTGTCACACTTCCATGTCTAGCGGCAACACGATCTTCGGCGACGTGGAACTCGCCCGTGGAAGGCCTTATGCCGAGCGTGGCGACTCCGAACCGGCGTTCCACGACCGCATTGCCGTCGCGCTGCATGGTTCGACTGTAGGGCTCGTGGCAGGGGCCATTTCGCGTGGTTATGGCGACCTAAGCCGGATTGTCGCCGCCACGGCGGCCTGGGAGGAACGATTTGAGGGGCTTTCCGATCCCGATTTGCAGGCTATGGCTGTCGGTTTGCGGGAGCGGTTGCGGCGCACCGGCTTCGTATTCGAGTGTGTCGCCGAGTGTTTTGCGCTCGTGCGGATCGCCGCGGTGCGCACGATCGCGCAGCGCCACTATGACACTCAGTTGATTGCTGGCTATGGGTTGCTGAGGGGCCTGCTCGTGGAGATGGCCACCGGGGAGGGCAAGACAATCTGCGCAACCTTGCCGGCCTGCACTGTGGCCATAGCGGGCTACCCGGTCCACGTGATCACCGTAAACGATTACCTGGCGCGGCGCGATGCCGAGAAGATGCAGCCGGTTTACGACTTTCTCGGCCTGAGCGTCGGAACGGTGGTTCAGGGCCTCGACAAGAACCTGCGCCGCCAGGCTTACGCATGTTCGGTGACCTACTGCACCAACAAGGAGTTGGCCTTTGATTACCTGCGCGATCGGGTGGCGACCCAGGGACGAAGCAGCCGCCTGCACCAGGCGCTGCGTCGGCTCGGCGGCAGTGACTCAGGGCAAGAGGGGCTGGTGCTGCGCGGGCTTCATTACGCGATTGTCGACGAGGCCGACAGCGTCTTTGTCGATGAGGCTCGGACGCCGTTGATTCTGTCGGCCACCGGGGCGGGCACCGAGGAGGGGGCCGATTGCGCCGCAGCGCTGGAATTCGCCGCGTCACTCATCGCCGGCGAGGACTACGCCGTCAACCCCTTCGAGCGCAGGGTGTCGCTCCATGGTCCCGGTCTGGCCAAACTCGAGCAATATGTTGCCGGTCGTCAGGGAATCTGGACATCGATTCGCGGGCGCGAGGAGTTGATCCGCCAGGCGTTGAGCGCGCTGCATCTGTATCGTCTCGACCAGCACTACGTGGTGGTCGAAGGAAAAGTCCAGATCGTCGACGAGTCGACCGGGCGGGTGATGCCTGATCGGGCCTGGGAGCGCGGGCTCCATCAGATGATCGAGACCAAGGAAGGGGTGGTGCCGACCCCGCGCCGGGAAACCCTGGCGCGTCTTACCTATCAGCGTCTGTTCAGGCGCTACGTACATTTGTCGGGCATGACCGGCACCGCGGCTGAAGTCAGCCGCGAAATCAAAGCCGTCTACGGGATTGACGTTGCGCGAGTTCCGCTGCACAGGCCGCTTCGTCGCGTCTATCAGGGAGCCACTTTCTGTCCCAGCCTGGAAGATAAGTGGAATCGCGTGGCCGACGTGGCCAGCTCGCTGGCGTTGGGGGCGGGCCGGCCGGTGCTCATTGGTACTCGCTCGGTCGAGGCCTCGGAGCAACTCAGCGCGGTGCTGACGCGCAAGGGTGTCAGGCATGCGCTGCTCAATGCGAAGCAGGATGCCGTCGAGGCGGAGGTGATCGCCCAGGCCGGGCAACCGGGACGGGTGACGGTGGCGACCAACATGGCTGGCAGGGGCACTGACATAGAACTCGGCGATGGTGTGGAGAGCAAAGGCGGCCTGCATGTGATCCTGACCGAATACCACGACTCCCGGCGGGTCGATCGACAACTCTTCGGCCGGTGTGCGAGGCAGGGCGACGCAGGCAGTTGCGAGGCCATCGTCTCGCTCGAAGATGATATTTTTGCAGTCTGCGTGCCATTGGCTAGCGCCATGCTGCGCCACGCCGCCCGCGCCGGCATCATGGTGCCGATCATGTTTCGTGCCCTGCGGGTACTCGCCCAGAGATCGGCCGAGCGTCGCGATGCCGCCATACGCAAACAGAATCTCAAGCAGGACCGCCAGCTCAACCGGGCGTTGGCGTTTACGGGGACCGGGGAATGAAAGCAAATTCAACCACCTATGGCCGTACCCTCGCGCTGGCGATCTTCTCGCTCGCGGCAAGTTCGGGAACGTCCTACGCCAACCCCTATGGTTGCCTGATCGAGCCGAACAAGATGGTCGAAGTCCGCAGCCCCGTGGAGGGCATTATCGAGGCCGTGATGGTCAAGCGCGGCGACCAGGTGCGGGCAGGGCAGGTACTGGCGCAACTCGATTCCTCGGTCGAGAATGCCGCCGCCGAACTTGGTCGCTACCGATCCAAGGTGAGCGGCCGGATTGCTGTTGCCAAGAGCAGGCTGGACTACGCAACCAAGAAACTGCAACGTCTCGAGCAGTTGCAAGCCCAAAACTACGTTACCGCTCAGATGCGCGATGAGGCCGCCGCCGAAAAGCGGATCGCCGAGGATGAACTGAGGGAAGCCGGGGAAGGGTTGGAGATTGCGGGATATGAGTACCGGCACGCGCAAACGGTGCTCAAGCGGCGCACTCTGCGCAGCCCGTTCGACGGCGTGGTGGTAGACCGGATGCTCAATCCCGGTGACCTGGCCGAAGCCGGCACGGGACGCAAGGCGATCCTCAAGCTGGCGCAGGTCGAGCCTCTGCGCGTCGAGACCGTGTTGCCGGTGGAGGCCTTTGGCAAGTTGAAGAAGTCGAGCAAGGCCGAGGTTATTCCCGAGGGCCTGGGCGGACGATATGCTGCGACCGTGGTGGTCATCGACAGCGTGTTCGATTCGGCCAGTGGCACTTTCGGTGTGCGGCTCCAACTCCCCAACCCTAAGGGCAAGCTGCCCGCCGGAATTCGCTGCCGGGTCGACTTTCCGGCGCTGCGGGATCTCACCGCCAAAGGCCCCACGGTAAAGTGAGCGTGCCCGATGGCCTGTCAGCGCACGGCCCGGCCGTCGCGGCCGACGAGGTTGCCCTGGTGGTGGCGGAGATGCTTTCAGGGAGGCCGGCGAGCGGCGAACTCGTCAATCGCTACTTCACGCTGTGCATCCCCTTCTACCGGGAATTTCTTGGTGATCATTGGCACACCGGTTTCTATTCCGGTGGTGGTCAGTTCGGACCTGCAGGCCAACTTCGCATGGAGCGAGTCGTTGCCCAAAGTGCCGGGTTGCACCCCGGTTGCGAGGTTCTCGAGATCGGCTGCGGAGTAGGTGGTCCGGCATGTCATCTCGCCCGCCTGACCGGAGCACGAATACGGGGTCTGACACCCAACGATGCCCAATTGGCGCTGGCAAAGGAACTTGCCGCTCGCAAGGCGCTTGAATCGCAGATGAGCTTTGATCTTGGGTCTGCCGACCATCTGCCGTACGGTAACGGTTCATTCGACGCCGTCGTGTTCTTCGAATCGGTCTGCCACTTTCCCGATCGGAACCGGTTCTTCGCGGAAGCCTGGCGGGTTCTGAAGCCCGGTGGCAAGTTGGCAGGGGAAGACTGGCTCGCGACGGAGGGCATGGCCGAGGATCTTCGCGCTCCCCGGATCAGGAGCGTCTGCAGTTCATGGGCGATTCCGTCGCTCGAAACCACCTCGCAATACGTGGCTGCAATGTCACTGGTCGGCTTCGATGTCCGCATCGCGCTGGACATGCGCGAGGAGATGGATCTCTTGCGGGGGTTCATGGTCGATCCGGCTGATCGTCGGGTAGTCGAAAACGAGATGCGCCGGAGTGCCGATCCGATTCGGCGCCTGATTATGGCTGGCCTGCTTGCGCTGGGCGAGGCAGCGCAGATGGGGGCGTTTACGATAGGGAGGTTTCTTGCCCTGAAACCCCAGGCGAAATGAAGAACGCCACTATCTTCGATGAACATTGTTCGGCGCTCGCGCACTGGTCCGCGAACGGCGTCCGTGACGCCACGCTGGTATGCCTGGATGCCCATCTGGATCTGCAGTTCATCGACGAAACTCGCATCGCCCAGCTACGAGAATGTTCGACGGCCGAGGAACTTGCTCAACTGGCCAGCTTCCATCCGCTGGCCACGGACCGTAGCCGCTGCTACGGTATCGAGGATTTCATTTATGCCGCCGGGCGACTTGGAATTCTCAAGCGCTTGATCTGGGTGGCCCCACCCCAGGTGCTGGCGGCGGGCGTGGCGTCAGCGCTGCGCGGCCTCCAGCAGATGGAGGGAGTGACGATCGCTGATCTCGAGTCTTTTCGGGTGACGCCAGGAGGGTGGCTGGAGGGGCACCTGCTTGGGCTGGAAATAGCGATCTGCGAATTGCCGCAATTGCGCCTGATCGCGATTGAAGGCGATTTCGTGGTGGACATCGATGCTGATTACCTGGTGACTGTGCCCGACGACATGGTCTGGGCCAAGCCGCAACACTTGATTGCGGAACTGGCCGCGAGGTTTCGGGGCAATGATCGCGGTCTTACGATCGCGCGCTCCGTTGGCAGCGGATTCGTTCCCCTGCGTCATCGATTCCTTGCCGACTACCTTCAGTCGTTGTGGGACGGAGATGAGGAAGATTCGGATCATTGGCACGGCCTGCTCGAAATGGATGAACATTTAACCGCCGGCCGTCGTGAAGTGGCGCTTGCGGGTTTGAGGCTCGTCCATCGTCAGCGTCCTGGCTGCGCTGCAAGCTGCTACGCGCTGGCGCTGGCCACTTCCGACCCCCAGGAAAAGGAGCTTTACCGGGCGCAGGCGGCCATCCTGGACGGCTCCTATGGGAACGACATCATTCGTTTGCTGAGCGAATTCCCGGCGCGTCGGAAGGACATCGACCTTGCTGCCGTGGTTGGCTTGCGGCGCGAGGTGGAACGGATCCAAGGTAGTGGCGATCTGAAGGCCCTCGCATGGGTTGCGCTGGGCTCGATCTACACCGCCTTTGGCCGCGTCCGGGATGCCGCGCAATGTGACGAACAATCGCGCCGATATGGCAGCGGACATCCTGATCTGGCACTCCAGATAGCCCGGCTGCGTATCGCGCGGGGCGAAACGAGCGAGGCTGCGTCGCTGCTTGATCGAGCCGTCAACGACGATGAAACCCGCGTATTGGCGCGTTTGCTGCTTGCTGAGTGCGCCCGGCTGATGGGCAATCCTCATGAGGCAATAAGTCACGCTGACTCGGCCCGGCTGGCGGCGCCGGCCTGGCCACTGGCCCTCAAACGCCTGGCGGCGCTTTCGGAGGACATTGGGGATGGTATTTCGGCCCGTCGATGGTTGACCGAATGTGCGCGGTTGGAGTCGCGGATTGCGGCGGTAATGACGAGCCTTCCACAGTGAGATATCGCCCGTATGGTCTTTGCGGGGATTTCACGAGGCGCGCGTTGGTGTCAACATATGGGTTCCTTGCCGCTCTGTAGACAGTAGCCGTCTTTGAATCTTCTCTGGCCTCTTGACCTGCCTCGTCATCTTGCGGAGATCTTATGACCGATCTGCAGAAATACCTTGACTCCATTGGAAATACCTTGACTCCATTGGGCGAGTGCTGATTGGCGCGCTGTTCTTGATTTCCGGCGCACAGAAGCTCGCCGGCATCGACGCGACCCAGGCCTACATGCTGTCCAAAGGAGTTCCGATAATGTTGTTGCCGCTGGTGGTAGCGCTCGAAATCGGCGGTGCGGCAGCTCTGATGCTGGGCTGGAAGACTCGGCTGTTCGCGCTGGCGTTCGCCGGATTCCTCTTCCTCACGGCTGTCATCTTCCATAGCGACTTCGAGGCCCCGATGGAAAGGATCCTGTTCCTCAAGGACCTGGCGCTGGCCGGAGGCTTCCTGCTGATCTTCGCCCACGGCCCTGGCGAGCTGAGCCTTGACATGCGCAAACCGATCGAGGGTTGAACAGGGCGGGGGTGAACAGGGCGGGGGTGAACAGGGCGGGGGTGAACAGGGCG
>JAHYJF010000306.1 GCA_019428955.1 Burkholderiaceae bacterium | reverse complement strand
CGCCATAGTTGCGGCTGACGGTAGCCTCGACGTCGCTCGGGATGAGAGCGCCGTGGAGTTCTTCGAGCCGCTTTTCGAGCGCGGTCGTGACATCGATGGCATTCTCGCCAGGCTTCTTGGTGATCGCGATCGTGACCGCAGGGAAGATCTGGCCGGCGACCGACGCGGCCTGGACCGCTTCCGCTCCGGTATTGGCCGCGGCGGGTTCGGAAGACCCGGCGGCACCGTGACCAGCGCCGACCGCTGCCCCTGGCATGTGCCAGACGTAGCGCTGGGCCGGGATGGCGCCGTACTTGATCTGCGCGACATCGCGCAGGTAGACCGGGCGAGCGGCGCTTACGCCCACGACCAGTTCGCCGACGTCTTCGACCGAGCGCAGGAAGGAGCCGGTTTCGACCCGGATCGAGGCTCCGTTGCGGATCAGATCGCCCGATGGCAAGGCCAGGTTTGCCGCCTGCAGCGCCCCGATCAGCGGTTCGACCGACAGCCCCGCGGCGCGCAGCCGTCCGGGATCGAATTCGACGTTGACTGCCCGCCCGGGACCGCCGATGGTTCGCACCTCGCGAGTGCCGGCGACGCGCTTGAGTTCATGCTCGATCGAGGCCGAAACCCGCTCGAGCGCATCGGCCGAGCGCGCATCGTGCGCCCACAGCGTTACCGCCAGCACCGGGACATCGTCAATGCCCTTGGGCTTGACGATCGGGTCCCCAACCCCGAGGCCGGCCGGCAGCCAGTCCCGATTGTCGTTGAGCGTGTCGTGCAAGCGCACCAGCGCCTCGGTACGCGACACCCCGACCTTGAACTGCACCGTGACCATCGCCATCCCGGGCTGGGACACCGAATAGATGTGCTCGATCCCGACAATCTGCGACAGTACCTGTTCGGCCGGCGAGGCGACCAGTTTCTCGACGCTGGCGACCGATGCTCCCGGGAACGGGATCAGCACGTTGGCCATCGTCACGTTGATCTGCGGCTCTTCCTCGCGGGGCGTCACCACCGCCGCGAACAGCCCCATCATCAACAGCACCAGCGCCAGCAGCGGGGTCAGCGCATTGTTCTGGAAACGCGCTGCGATCCAGCCCGAAACACCCAGGCTCTGGGCGGGTTTCGGCGTCGACCCGGCGGCCTCCGGGGATCCTGTCGAGGCAGCGTCGTGTCCTGCCGGGCCCTGGTTCATAGGCGTGCCCTCACCTTCTCGCGGGTTCATCTGCTATTGCGCCGCTTGGGCTTTGGCCGGACGCGCGCTGCTCAGTCCGGCGCGCACCGGGTCAAGCGCGATCTTCTCGCCTGCGCGCAAACCGGCGAGCACCTCGACGCGTTCGCCGAGGTCCCGGCCGAGCCGCACCGCCCGCAGCACGAAACGCTCGTGAGCGGCGACGTAGACGGCCTGCAACTCACCGCGCATCAGCAAGGCGGCGCGGGGGATCACCAGCATCGACTCGGCGGCGCCGCTGGTGTGAATCTTGATGCGCTGACCGGGCAGGAAGAGGCGCGACTCCTCGGCCGGCAGATCGACCCGCAATTCCACCGTCGCGCTCGACGGATCGGCTGAAGGAACTATCGTGCCGACCACTTCCTCGAGGCGCCGGGCGATCGTCCCAACCGGCGCCGGAAGTAGCAGGGTGACCCGCGGTTGCGGGCCAAGCGCCAGGGCCACGCTCGCCGGAACATAGGCGAGCGCACGCAAGCGGTCGTTGCCATGGAGTTCGACCAGGGGACGTCCCGGGGCTGCCAGCTCGCCCCGTTCGACCATCACCGCTGTCACCACGCCGTCGTAGGGAGCCACCAGGGTCGCATAACTGCTGGCCAGTTGGCGCAGGGTCGAGCTCGCGCCTGCCTGGCTGCGCTGGGCTTCGGCCTGACGCAACTGAGCATCGGCGGCGTCCATCGCTGCCTGGCTGATGAAGCCCTGTTGCAGCAGGCGCCTGTTGCGGGCGTGCGCGGCACGCGCTTCATCGAGAGCGGCCTGCACCTGCGCTTCCTGGGCACTCGACTGGCGCACTCCGGCTGCCGCCTCGCGGTTGTCGAGCGAGACCAACACCTGCCCGGCGCGAACCCGATCGCCGGCGCGGACCTTTACCGCCAGGACCCGGGCTTGCGTCTGCGCGGCCAGCGTCGACTGGCGAACCGGCTGGAGCGCACCGTCCCAATCGAGACCTTGGCCGATCTTGAGCAACTGGGCCGCCGTGACCTTCACCTCCGGTCCCGGGGCGGCTTGCGCCCCGGCGTTGCGGGTTGCACCCCATAGGATCGCGGCTACCAGCAGCACGGTCGCGGAGCGCCACACCAGGGTGGCGAAAGGGGGCATTGCTCTGGTGTGCTGATTCATGGTTTGATTGCTTGGTCGGTTCCGATTAGTGACAAATTATATACCCCGGGGGGTATATGATCAAGCCCCCTGGCTTTGACAAAGTCGAGCACCGGTATACTTGGCTCCACGCTTTCCGGCGCCGCCAAAAGCGCCGCCCCACTCGCTTGCAGGTGTCCCTGATGCGCTTCGAAGGTTCCAGCACTTACGTCACCACCGACGATCTCCGCTTGGCGGTCAACGCCGCCATAACGCTGCAGCGGCCGCTGTTGATCAAGGGCGAACCCGGCACCGGCAAGACGATGCTGGCTGAAGAAGTCGCCCGGGCCGTGGGCATGCCGCTGCTGCAGTGGCATATAAAATCGACCACCAAGGCCCAGCAGGGCCTCTATGAATATGACGCCGTGTCACGCCTGCGTGACTCCCAGCTTGGTGACCAGCGGGTCCAGGATATTGCCAACTACATTGTTAAGGGTGTTCTGTGGCAAGCCTTCGAGTCACCAGTCCCGATGGTGCTGCTAATTGACGAGATCGACAAGGCAGACATCGAGTTTCCCAACGACCTGCTGCGCGAACTCGACCGGATGGAGTTCTACGTCTACGAGACCCACGAGCTGATCCGCGCCCGGCATCGCCCACTGGTGGTGATCACGTCGAACAATGAGAAGGAACTGCCCGACGCATTCCTGCGCCGCTGTTTCTTTCATTACATCAAGTTCCCGGACCGCGACACCATGAGCCAGATCGTCGATGTCCACTACCCTCAGCTCAAACGCGATCTGCTCAAGGAAGCGCTCGACTCCTTCTACCAGGTCCGCGAGTTGCCGGGATTGAAGAAGAAGCCATCGACCTCGGAACTGCTCGACTGGCTCAAGCTGCTGCTCGCCGAGGATATCCCGCCCGAGGCGCTGCGCGGCACCGATCACAAATCGGTCATTCCGCCCCTGCACGGCGCCTTGCTCAAGAACGAGCAGGACGTACACCTGTTCGAGCGCCTGGCCTATATGGCGCGGCATAACCGCTGAACACGCCGAGCGCGGTTTCGGGACCAACCCATGTTGATCGACTTCTTCCTGCACATGCGCAAGGCCAAGCTGCCGGTGTCGATCAACGAGCACCTGCTGCTGCTCGAGGCCATGGCGGCGCGGGTCATCGAGCCCTCGATCGACCAGTTCTACTTCCTTTCACGGGCGACCTTCGTCAAGGACGAGCGCAACTTCGACAAGTTTGACCGGGCCTTCGCGTCCTACTTCAAGGGCGTCGAGGAAATCCCGGGAATGGACGCCGACTTGCCGCTCGAGTGGCTGCGCCGCGAAATGCAGCGCCAGTTCAGCGCCGAGGAGAAGGCCGCCATCGAGGCGATGGGCGGGCTCGACAAGCTGCTCGAACGCCTGCGGGAGTTGCTCGATGAGCAAAAGGAACGCCATCAGGGCGGCAGCCGCTGGATCGGCACCAATGGCACCTCGCCATTCGGCAACGGC
>JAHYJF010000305.1 GCA_019428955.1 Burkholderiaceae bacterium | reverse complement strand
GTCACGGCGGTGCAGGATCTGGCGCTGGAGGTTGGTCAGGTCGACCGCGTCACCGTCGGCCAGCACGATCCGGCCGACGCCCGCCGCTGCGAGATAGAGTGCCGCCGGTGAGCCCAGACCGCCGGCTCCGACCACCAGTGCGGTGGCGCCCAGCAACCGCTCCTGAGCCTCGATACCGATTTCCTCGAGGAGGATGTGGCGGCTGTAGAGCAGCAGCTGGTCGTCGTTCACGGCGTCGTCGGCACCAGTGCGCCTATTCCTTGGTCTTTGCTGCCCCGGCTACGGCTGCGGCGTCGCCGGGCTCCGCTACCTTCTGGGCCACGGCCACCGGCTTGCCCGTGAGGTAATTGAGCGCCTGCTTGAGCTGGTAGTCGTCGGCCGAGCCGAACACCACCGGCTTGCGCGGAATCTTGTCGCTACCGTGGGGCTGATCGGCGGCTTGCGCCGCGGTGCTTGCGGCGGCGGCTCTTTCCTGTTCATTGAGCAGGTGGCGTCCGAGGTCCGCCTCACGCAGCTGGAAACCGGGCGAATCGCCATTGGCCGTTTCCTCGACCACGAAGTCGGGAACGATGCCGGTGGCCTGGATCGAGCGCCCGCTCGGGGTGTAGTAGCGGGCAGTGGTCAGCTTGATCGCAGTGTTGTTCGCGAGCGGCAGGATCGACTGCACCGAGCCCTTGCCAAAGGTCTGGGTGCCGAGCAGAACCGCACGTTTGTGATCCTGCAGCGCGCCGGCCACGATCTCCGAGGCCGAGGCCGAGCCGGCGTTTACCAGCACCACCATCGGTACGGTGCGAACGCTCGCTGGCAGCTTGCGCACGAAGTCATCGCCGGCACCGCGCATGTAGTCCTCGGGACTGGCGATGTATTCGCGTTGTGCGTCTTGCGTGCGCCCTTTGGTTGAAACCACCACTTGGCCGGCAGGCAGGAACGCCGCCGAGACCCCGATGGCGGAGTGGAGCAGCCCGCCCGGGTCGTTGCGCAGGTCGAGCACCAGGCCCTTGAGAGCACCGCCCCGGGTCATGGTCGCCAGACTCTTGCCGACGTTTTCGGCGGTATGTTCCTGGAATTGGGTCACCCGCAGGTAGCCGATGCCGCCGTCGAGCATCTTCGACTTGACCGACTGCACCCGGATGACTTCGCGCACGATCACGAATATCAGCGGCTTGGTCTCGCCCTTGCGGGCCACGGTCAGCGTGATCTGGGTCTTGGGCTTGCCGCGCATGCGCTTGACCGCGTCGTTGAGCGACATGCCCTTGGTCGATTCCTTGTCGATCTTGATGATCAGGTCGCCCGACTTGATGCCGGCCCGCGCCGCCGGCGTATCCTCGATCGGCGAGACCACCTTGACGAAACCGTCCTCGCTGTTGACCTCGATCCCGAGGCCGCCGAACTCACCCTGGGTCCCGACCTGCAGGTCGTTGAACGCGTCGGCGTCCAGATACGACGAATGCGGATCGAGCCCGGCGAGCATCCCGCTGATGGCGCTGGTGAAGAGCTTGCGGTCTTCGACCGGCTCGACGTAGTTCTTCTTGATCGCCCCGAAGACGTCGCTGAACTGGCGCAGGTCATCGAGCGGCAGCGTGGCTCGTGGCTCACGTTGGGCGATCGCCGAAATCGCGACGCTGATCAGGACACCGGCCAGGGCGCCGCTAGCAATGAGGCCAAGATTCTTGAGCTTTCTGTTCATCAGGGGTTCCGCGCAGACGCGCCGGGTTCTTCAAAGTAACTGCGCAGTATAAACCGCGCGCCAGCAAGCCGGTCCGCGCCCAGTGGGGTCTGGCCGCTGCGGTGCCTGGCGATCGGGTTCAGGACTTGCGTGCCTTGCCCTGGGCGGCGACCGCTGCCTGGGCCGCCGCGATTTCCGCCGCGTCGCCAAGATAGGCGCTGCGCAGCGGGCGCAAGTCATCGTCAAGCTCGTAGACCAGCGGCCGCGCCGTGGGAATGTTGAGCTGGACGATATCGGCGTCGCTGATGCTGTCGAGGTGCTTGACCAGCGCCCGCAGCGAATTGCCGTGGGCGGCGATCAGCACCCTCTGGCCGGAGCGGATCACCGGCGCGATCGTGCCTTCCCAGTAGGGCAGCACCCGGGCCACGGTGTCACGCAGGCACTCGGTGCGCGGAATCTCGCCCGCAGGCACGTGTTTGTAGCGGGGGTCGTCCTCGCAGCCCCGGGGGTCGCCCGGGGGCAGGGGGTCGGGGGCGACGTCATAGGCGCGGCGCCACTTGAGCACCTGAGCGTCTCCGTACTTGGCCGCGGTTTCGGCCTTGTCGAGCCCCTGCAGTGCGCCGTAGTGGCGTTCGTTGAGTCGCCAGGAATGGGTCACCGGGAGCCACATGCGGTCCATTTCGTCGAGGGCGAGCCAAAGCGTGCGGACCGCGCGCTTGAGCACCGAGGTGAAGGCGATATCGAAGTCGTAGCCCTCGCTGCGCAGCAGCTCCCCGGCCCGGCCCGCCTCGACGACCCCGGCGGGACTGAGGTCGACGTCGGTCCAGCCGGTGAAGCGGTTTTCGAGGTTCCACTGGCTTTCGCCGTGGCGAAGCAATACTAGCTTGTAGGTCATGGCGGCAGGCGTAAGGCAAACGACTATTTTATAATCAGCGGCTTAACAGGAGCTATCTTGGAATTTATTACTGAAAACATCATCCTTATCGCCGTCGCCCTGGGCTCCGGCGCGATGCTTCTGTGGCCGGTGATCAATCGCGCCCGCAGCGGGGTTTCGCTCGATACCTTGGCCGCGACCCGGCTGATCAATGATACCGGCGCGATCGTGCTCGATATCCGCACGACCGCAGAGTACGCCGGCGGGCACTTGCCCAATGCCCGCAACATTCCCCTGGCCGAACTCGAGAAACGACTCGGAGAACTCAAGAGCAACAAGCCGGTGCTGATCTGTTGCGCCAGCGGCGCGCGCTCGGGGCGGGCTCTGGCGGTGCTGGAGAAGGCGGGGCGGACCGACATCTACAACCTCGATGGCGGGCTGCAGGCCTGGGCCCAGGCCGGACTGCCGGTCGTCAAGTAGATCGCGTGCCATCACCACGGAGAATGAAATGAGCGTGCACGTCGTGATGTATCGTACGGCGACCTGTCCCTACTGCCAGCGCGCCGAGGCGTTGCTGAGGCAGCGCGGCGTAACCGAGATCGAGGAGTTGCGCGTCGATCAGCAGCCGGGTCTGCGCGATGAGATGATCGCGCGCACCGGGCGGCGCACTGTTCCCCAGATCTTCATCGGCGAGCGCCATGTCGGCGGCTGCGACGACCTCCACGACCTCGATCGGGCGGGTGAACTCGTCGCGCTGTTGCAGGGCTGAATCGACTAACCGTAGCCGGCCGGTTGCCGGCCTCAAACTCAGGAACACAGATGGCTGACCAGGACCAAAACCCCGTATTCGCGATTCAGAGGATGTACCTGAAGGACCTCTCGCTGGAAATTCCGAACGCCCCGGGGATCTTTCTGGAGACTCAACAACCGGCGGTCGAGATCTCGCTCGAGGTCGGTTCGGAAGTCGTCACGGAGGGGATCTTCGAGGTCACGGTAACGGTGACCATCTCGACCAAGGTCGGCGAGAAGGTCGCATTCCTCGTCGAGGTCAAGCAGGCCGGCATCTTCGAGTTGCGCAACATTCCCGACGAGCAGATGGAAATGGTGATCAACGTCGTCTGCCCGAACATCATCTACCCCTACCTGCGCTCAAATGCCGCCGACGTCATCCAGCGTTCCGGGTTCCCGCCGATCCACCTCGCCGAGATCAATTTTGAGTCGCTCTACCAGCAGCGTCGCCAGCAGGCGGCCGAGGAAGCCGAAGGTTCGGCCTCGGGGATCATCGTCC
>JAHYJF010000304.1 GCA_019428955.1 Burkholderiaceae bacterium | reverse complement strand
GGCACGATTTGGCTCGGACGAACTCAAGGCGCAATTTCTCGCCCCCGCGATCTCCGGCGAAGCCGTGGCCTGCATCGGCGTCTCGGAAGTTGGCTCGGGCTCGGACGTGGCCTCAATCAAGACCTTTGCCCGCCGCGACGGCGCCGACTACGTGATCAGCGGCGGCAAGATGTGGATCACCAGCGGCTCGCAGGCGGACTGGATCTGTCTGCTCGCCAATACTTCCGAAGGCGCGGCACATCGCAACAAATCTCTGATCTGCGTGCCGATGGACACCCCCGGCGTCGAGATTGCACGCAAGCTCGACAAGGCGGGAATGCACTCATCGGATACGGCCCAGATCTTCTTCGACAACGTACGCGTGCCGCAGCGTTACCGCATCGGTGAGGAGGGCATGGGCTTCACCTACCAAATGATGCAGTTCCAGGAAGAGCGGCTGTGGGCCGCGGCCAATTCATTGTCGGCCGCGCATGTGATTGCCGACACCGTTGCCTATCTGCGCGAGCGCATTGCGTTTGGCCGGCCCTTGCTCGAGAATCAGTTCATCTACTTCAAGCTCGCCGAATTGCGCACCGAGGTCGAGTGCGTGCGCGCCTTGCTGCACCAGGCTGTCGAACGCTACGTCGCGGGTGAGGATGTCACCCAGCTGGCCTCGATGAGCAAGCTCAAGGCGGGCCGAGTGGGACGTGAAGTGGCCGACTGGTGCGTCCAGTTCTGGGGTGGCATGGGCTACATCGAGGAGACCCGCGTCAACCGCTACTGGCGCGATTCCCGGCTCGGATCGATCGGCGGCGGGGCCGACGAGGTGATGCTCGGCATCATCGCCAAGACGATGGGCATTCTGCCGCACAATCCATGAGGTTCGACACCCTGCTCGTCGCCAACCGCGGCGAGATCGCCTGCCGGATTTTGCGCACGGCGCGCGCGCTGGGCATGCGCACGGTGGCGGTCTACTCCGATGTCGACCGGGAGGCACGCCACGTCGCGCTCGCCGACAGCGCGATTCGCATCGGCCCGGCCGATGCCGGCGCCAGCTATCTCGACATCGCGCGAATCATTGCGGCATGTCAGGCGTCCGGAGCGAACGCGGTGCATCCAGGTTATGGGTTCCGTTCGGAGTCGGCCGAGTTCTCACGCGCCTGCCGTGACGCCGGCATTGTCTTTGTCGGCCCGTCACCCGAGGCGATCGAGGCGCTGGGCAACAAGTCGAGCGCGAAGGCGCTGGCACAGCGTTGCGGCGTGCCAGCGCTGCCGGGACACTGCAGCGGCGCGGACATCGAGCCCAGGGAACTCGCCGCTGCCGCGCAGCGCATCGGTGCACCCCTGATGATCAAGGCGGCCGCGGGCGGTGGCGGGCGCGGCATGCGCCGGGTTGACGATCTTGCCGACTTTGAGCAACGCGCGCACAGCGCCGCGAGCGAAGCTCTGGCCGCCTTCGGCTCCGGCGAGCTCCTGCTCGAACAGCTGCTCGAACCCGCCCGCCACGTCGAGGTGCAGGTCTTAGGCGACGAGCACGGCAACTACATCCATCTCGGAGAACGGGATTGCTCGACACAGCGACGCCATCAAAAACTCATCGAGGAAGCCCCCGCGCCGGGCGTCTCCCGCGAGTTGCGCGAGGCACTGGGCGTTGCAGCCCTGCGGCTGACCAGCGAGGTCGGCTACTGCGGCGCCGTCACGATCGAATTCCTGCTCGCACCCGATGGCGCCTTCTACTTCCTGGAGGCCAACCCCCGGCTGCAGGTCGAACATACGGTGACCGAGGCGATTACCGGCGTCGACCTGGTCGAGCTGCAGCTGCGCATTGCACAAGGCGAGGTGCTCCCCACCCTCCTGCCCGAGGTCTCATGGACCGGGTCAGCGATCGAAGCGCGGCTCTGCGCCGAAGACCCCTTCGACGGGTTCGCGCCCCAGTCCGGTGCTATCGCGCATTGGTCGTTTCCGCAGCACCTGGGCGTGCGTATCGACCACGGACTCGCGCCAGCGGCCACCGTTCCCCGCCATTACGACTCGCTGATCGTCAAACTGATTGCGACCGGGGCGGATCGTGAACAGGCACGGCTGCGCCTGATCGCCGCGCTGAATGAAACCACGGTGCTCGGCATCGCCACCAACCGGGACTACCTGATTCGCTGCCTGAGCGAGGCGAGCTTCGCGGCGGGCACGATCGACACGGGTTGGATCGAGCGCAGTAGCGCGTCATGGCGCGCCCCGGTGATTCCGTCGGGCTGGTTCGCGGCAGCGGCGGCGTTGCGCGTTGACACTGCCGCGCAGCGACACGGTGCGCATGGCAACTTTGCATCGACAGGACCGCGCACCCACGCCCTTCCAATGCGTGCCGGCGCCGCGTTACGGGCGGTCGCGGTGACGCCGGAGAACGGCCGCTACCGTGTGGTGGTTGCCGCCCCCGCTGATGCCCATCAACCGGCAGCGCGGCTCGAGACAGCCCCCGCCCCGGTGGTCCACGAGGTGGAGATCGTCGGCAACGAGGCCATCGTGATCGATGGCGCGCGGGTGCGCTGCGTCGCCCGGCTTGACTCAGCAGGCGGCTTTGCCGACACCTTGGGCAGTTGTGCCCGTTTCGACGATCTGCGCGGCGCCGCCGTGCGCCGCAGCGAACGCGCGGGCAGCGGCACGATCATCGCCTCCATGCATGCCCAAGTGGCACGGATCGCGGTCGAGTGCGGCCAACGGGTCGCCCAGGGAGAGCTTGTAGCCACCCTCGAGTCGATGAAGATCGAGCATCATGTGTTGGCATCGGTTGCCGGAACCATCAGTGCAATCGCAGTTCGCGTCGGGGCCCAGGTCGCGCCCGGGCAACTGCTGCTGCAAATCATCCCCGACAGCGTTGCCGGCCATCCGGGCACAGCGAGCGCGGAGGAGCGCAATGACTGAACTCGCAAGCCTCGACTTCTGCGCCCTGCCCGATGCCACCGACGATCATCGCCAGCTGCGCGACGCGTTGCGACGCTTCGTCGACGGTGAGATCCGCCCGTCGATCGACGCCTGGGATGAAGCCGGCAGCTTTCCCCGTGAGCTTTACTTCAAGGCCGGTGCGGTCGGCCTGCTCGGGCTCGGCTATCCCGAGCGTTACGGCGGCACGCCGTGCGACACGCTGTCACGCATCGTGGCGGTGGCCGAGCTCGCTCGCGCCGGCGCCGGGGGGCTCAATGCCAGCCTGATGAGCCACTCGATCATGATTCCGCCGCTGCTGGCGGCAGGGTCGCCAGCGCTGCTCGACGAAGTGCTGCCGCGACTGCTCACTGGCGCGGCGATCGGCGCCTTGTGCGTGACCGAGCCCTCGGGCGGCTCGGATGTGGCGGCCCTCACCACCCGCGCCCACGCCGTGCCCAGAGGGTGGGTCCTGAACGGCGCCAAGGCCTTCATCACCTCGGGCATGCGCGCCGACCTGTTGCTCGTGGCCGCGCGTACCGGAGGCCCGGGGCCGAGCGGAATCTCGCTCTTGCTCGTCGACGGTTCCACCCCGGGCATTGCGCGCAGCGAGCTGCGCAAGACCGGCTGGTGGTGCTCGGACACGGCGATGCTGCACTTTGAGGACTGCTTCGTGCCCACCGCACGGCTGGTGGGGCAGATCGATACCGGCTTCGCATTGGTGATGCACAACTTCAACAGCGAACGCCTGCTGATGGCGGCACAGGCCGCGGCGTTCTCGATCGTGTGCATCGAGGATGCGCTCGCCTGGGCACGCGAACGCAGCACATTTGGTCGACGGCTGATCGAACATCAAGTCATGCGCCAGAAGATCGTGCGCATGGTCGACGAAGTCCTGCCCGTAATTGCCCAGCTCGCACAGCTCGCCCGCCAGCTCGACGTCGGCCGGGTAT
>JAHYJF010000303.1 GCA_019428955.1 Burkholderiaceae bacterium | reverse complement strand
GCGGATGGCGCGGCACCAGCACCGTCAGACGGGAGGAATCAGGATTGCGCGCCAGCGCGGCCAGCAGCAGGGCTTCCTCGCCGTCGCGGGTACTTGCCGCCACCAGCACGCGTGGCCGTTGCCAGCGCGCACGCCAGTCGCGCCCGAAGGCGACCAATTCAGCCGACGGAACCTGGTCGAATTTGAGATTGCCGGTCACGACCACAGTGGCCGCACCGAGCGCGCGCAGCCTTTGGGCATCTCCCTCGGTCTGCGCCGCGACCAGCGCAATGCGCGCCAATGCCCGGCGCGCGACGCCGGCGAAGCGCCGGGCACGTTGCAGCGAACGCGGTGACAGCCGGGCATTGACCAGCGCCAGCGCAACCCCGCTGCGCGCCGCGGCGGCAATCAGGTTCGGCCACAGTTCGGTTTCCATCAGTATTCCTG
Source organism: Burkholderiaceae bacterium (assembly GCA_019428955.1). Lineage (GTDB taxonomy): Bacteria > Pseudomonadota > Gammaproteobacteria > Burkholderiales > Burkholderiaceae_E > JAGXFR01. Next base: position 3,436 of record JAHYJF010000303.1, on the reverse strand, counting down.
CCACTGGCCGATAACGCGCCAGGAAGCGCGCGACGGCATGCGGATAGTCGTAGGGCAGGTAGCGGATGTGAACCCGCCCGGGCCAGCGGCTGGCAACCATCTTCTCGGCGGTTTCGCGCCCGGTCGGTGTCATCTGGGTGAGCAGCAGCTCATGTTCGGGGCAGCGCTCGAGCAGCGCTGTGATCAGCGATTCCGCCGCCCTGGTCTCGCCCACCGAAACGGCGTGCAGCCAGATCAGCGGCGGCTCACCGGCGCCTCCCCTTCCCTGCGAAGCAGGCGCAGACCGACGCGCGGCATCGACCCCGAAGCGCTCCGCCCAATGCTCGCGATAGGCCGGCTGGCGCCGTGAGCGCCACAGCAGGTAGGCCATCACCAGGGGGGTGGCAAGGTACCAGACCAGCGAGTAGAGCGCGCGGCTCATCGCTCATCCCCCGAACCGCGCTGCTCGGGCTTCACCACCGCCTCAGAAGGGCAGCTTTGCGTCAGGTGCCAGCCGCAGGATTTCGCCCCTGAATACCTCCTGGATCCGCGCCATTGCCGCCTCGGTGTCGGCCTCGAAACGCAGCACCACCACCGGAGTGGTATTCGATGGCCGTGCCAAGCCGAAACCGTCGGGATATTCGACCCGCACGCCATCGATGGTGATCACTTCGCTCGCGCCCTCGAACGCCCCTTGTTCGCGCAAGCGTTCTACCAGCCGGAAGTTTTCGCCCTCGACACACTGGAGGTGCAGTTCCGGCGTGGTGATCGAGTCCGGCAGGGCGTTGAGCACCGCGCTGGGGTCGGCGTGGCGCGACAAGATCTCGAGGAGCCGGGCGGCGGCATAGAGGCCGTCGTCGAATCCGTACCAGCGTTCCTTGAAGAAGACGTGACCGCTCATCTCGCCGGCCAGCGCGGCGCCGGTTTCCTTGAGCCTGGCCTTCACGAGCGAATGCCCGGTCTGGCTCATCAGCGGGCGGCCGCCGTGGGCCCGCACCCACTTGGCGAGGTTGCGGCTGCACTTGACGTCATAGATCACCTGCGCGCCCGGTTTGCGCGCCAGCACGTCGGCGGCGAACAGCATCAGCTGGCGGTCGGGGTAGATGATCGTGCCATCCTTGGTGACCACCCCAAGGCGGTCGGCGTCGCCGTCGAAGGCGATGCCGAGTTCGGCATCGGTTTCGGCCAGGCAACGAATCAGGTCCTGGAGATTTTCAGGTTTGGCCGGGTCGGGATGGTGGTTGGGGAAGTTGCCGTCGACATCGCAATAGAGCTCGATCAGCTCGCAGCCGAGCGCTCGCAACAGCGCCGGCGCGGTCGCTCCGGCCACGCCGTTGCCGCAATCGACGGCGATCTTCATCGGCCGCTTGAGCCGCACGTCGCCCACGATGCGCGCGATGTAGCGCGCCGCGACGTCGTCGCTGCGGGGCCTGCCGGGGGTGGTTACCGCCGCCAGTCGCGCCGTGAATCCCGGGGCGATGATCGTTTGATAGAGCCCCTGGATGGCAGCGCCGTGCAGCGTCTCGCCGGCGATCACCATCTTGATGCCGTTGTACTCGGGCGGATTGTGGCTACCGGTCACCGCTACTCCCGAGGCGGTGCCAAGTTCGAAGTTGGCGTAATACACCAGCGGCGTCGGCACCATGCCGATGTCGATGGTATCGACCCCGGCGCGATGGATGCCCTGCGAGAGCGCCGCGATCAGCTTGGGCCCCGACAGCCGGCCGTCGCGCCCGACGCAGATCGCATCCACGCCCTGGTCGCGGGCCAGCAAACCCAGCGCGGCGCCGATCGCCTGGGCCGCCTCCACCGTCAACGTCTTGTCCACGACGCCGCGGATGTCGTAGGCTTTGAATATTCCGGGCGACAATGCCGCGGCGTTCACTGCAAATTGCTCAGGCATGTTCCTGCTCCCTGGTTAGCGAAGGCCAGGGGCAATCGCCCAGCCCGCCGATTCTGATATTGTCGCCGATTCTCACCGCATATCCGCCGCCCACCGCTGCCCTCACCTGCCAACCCGCGCCGACCATGAAATCTGCACCACCCACTTGGCCACGAGATGGCCGCTGAGTTGATCGCCATCGGCGATGTCCAGGGCTGCCTCGCGCCGCTGATCGAGCTCATCGCCGCGGTCTCCGAGGCGGCGCCGGGCAACAGCGGCGTGGCCGGGCAGCCAGCGCCACAGCTGCTGTTCACCGGCGACCTGGTCAACCGCGGCCCGCAATCGCTGGCGACGCTGCGCTTCGTGCGTTCGCTGGGGGAGCGTGCGAGCGTCGTGCTGGGCAACCATGACCTGCACCTGCTGGCGGTGGCCAGCGGCGTGCGTCCGGCTCACCATTGCGACACCTTCGACGAAATCCTGGCGGCACCCGATCGCGATGAATTGCTCGACTGGCTGCGCGCCCGGCCGCTGGCCCACCAGGTCGACGGACACCTGCTGGTCCACGCCGGGGTGCTGCCGCAGTGGGACGCAGCCCAGACTATAGCGCTGGCAGCGGAGGTCGAGACCGTGCTGCGCGGCACCGGCTGGGTCGATTTCCTGCGCACCATGTACGGCAACCGGCCGACGCGCTGGAGCGACGAACTGCGTGGCGAAGAACGGTTACGGGTGATCGTCAACGCGCTGACCCGGATGCGCTTCATCTCGGCCGACGGGGAGATGGATTTCACGCTCAAGGAAGGGGTCGCAGAGGCGCCGCCGGGCTACCTGCCATGGTTCGAGGCGCCCGGGCGGCGCAGCGCCGAAGTCACGGTGGTCTTCGGCCACTGGTCGATGCTCGGGCTGATCGACCGCCCGCGCCTGATCGGCCTGGACACCGGCTGCGTCTGGGGTGGAGCGCTAAGCGCGGTGCGGCTCGCCGACCGCGCACTGTTCCAGGTCAGCTGCCCGCAGGCCCAGGTGCCCGGCCGGCGTTGAGCGCTCAGCGCTCGAGCGCCACCTTGCCGCCCACCAGCACGGTGCGGACCCGGCCGACCAGTTCGCGGCCGAAATAAGGCGTGTGCACGCTCTGGCTGACGAGCGTTGCGCGGCCGACCTTCCAGTGCTCGCGGGGGTCGAACAGGCACAGGTCGGCGACTTCGCCGACCGCGATCCGCCCCCCGGCGACGCCCAGCACAGCGGCGGCGCGATACGTCACCCGGCCAAGCGCATCAACCCACTTGACCCGAGCTTCCTCGGCCCACTTGAGCGTCAGGGGAAGTAGCAGCTCGAGGCCGGTGACACCTGGTTCGGCTTCGCCAAAGGGCAGCTGCTTGGCGTCGTCGTCGACCGGAGTATGGTCGGAGCAGATCGCGTCGATGGTTCCGTCGGCCACCCCGGCGCGCAGCGCGTCGCGATCACGCTGGGCGCGAAACGGCGGGTGGACCCGGTGGTTGGAGTCGAAGAAACCTATATCGACGTCGATCTGGTGGAGGTGATGGACCGCCACGTCACAAGTTACCGGCAGGCCCTCGCTCT
>JAHYJF010000302.1 GCA_019428955.1 Burkholderiaceae bacterium | reverse complement strand
GCCCAGCGGCGGGTGGCCGAGGACTACGCGGCGGCGATCATCGGCCGGCTCGCCGCCCTGACCGTCGAGGACCTGCCTGAAGTTACGGCCATGGCCGACGATGCGGCCAAGATTCGGGGGTTCGGCACGGTCCGCGAGCGCAGCGTCGCCGCGCTGGGCGGCGCACAAGGATTTTCGGCCGCTGTATAATGCGGCGCTTGATTGGGCCGATAGCTCAGCTGGGAGAGCGCCGCGTTCGCAATGCGGAGGTCGGGAGTTCGATCCTCCTTCGGTCCACCAACATCAAGGGCCCGCATAGTCTCCAGGCCCTTTTTCTTTGCGTGAATCCCCGCATGGCGCGGGGTTCCGGGCGTTTGCCCTGCCGGTAGTCGCGAGGCCGATCCTTGCTCGGGGTGTAGTAGCGATAGCAGCGGCAATGCCGGCCCGCCTGTAGCCACCGTCGCGCGCCGTTCCTCTGCAGTCTGGGCCAGCACGTCGTGGGCGGCCTGCCACTGTGCGCGGGTCAGGATCGGTGGATGCTGCCCCGGGTAGTAGCGGCCCTTGTGGACGATCTCGCCGAGGTACATGCGGTTGTGCAGCAACTTGTAAATCGACTGCTTGCAGAAGGTGCGGCCCGTCTTGGTGCGGATGCCTTCGGCGGCGTAGTTGCGCACCATATGGGTAGTCGAGCGATCGCGGGTGAAATCCGCGAATATGCGCCGCACCACCGCCGCCTCGGCCTCGTTGACGATGAGCAGGCGGTTCTGCACGTCGTAGCCCAGCGGCAGCGGCCCAGCCATCCACATGCCCTTGGCCTTGCTGGCGGCGATCTTGTCGCGGATGCGTTCGCCCGTGACTTCCCGCTCGAACCGGGCGAAGGACAGCAGCACGTTCAACATCAGCCGCCCCATCGAGGTGGCCGAGTTGATCTGCTGGGTGACGGCGCTGAAGCTCATGCCGCAGCGGTCGAACACCTCCACCATGCGCGCAAAGTCGGCCAGCGAGCGGGAGAGCCGGTCGATCTTGTAGAGCACCACGATGTCGATGCGGCCGGCTGCGATGTCGGCCAGCAGGCGCCTGAGCGCGGGGCGCTCCATGTTGCCACCGGAGAAGCCGCCGTCGTCGTAGTCGTCCGCCACCGCGACCCAGCCCTCGTGGGTCTGGCTCTTGATGAAGGCGTGGCCGGTTTCCCGCATCCCGAACGGGAACGCAGGGCCGGGTGGGAACGCACAAATCCAGCAACGACGCCACTTTCCCGGTTCCCGGCGATTCCTCTCTAAAGAGAGAGGGTGAGCATCGGGAATGCTCACCTCCCTCGATCTTGCTCCGGCATTGACGAGCATGGCATGCACTGTTGTAATAACTGTTATTAACAGATAGGAGGCGTGCCATGCCAACCAGCGTCGCCCTGGGCAGCCACTTCGAGACCTTCATCCGCGAGCAACTGCAAAGTGGCCGCTTCAACAATGCCAGCGAAGTTGTCCGCGCCGGACTGCGTCTGCTGGAGGAGCACGAACAACGCCATCAGGCCGAGCTGCAGGCCCTGCGTGCCGACATCGCAGCCGGCAAGGCCAGCGGCACACCCAAGCCTGCCGACGAGGTGTTCGCACGGCTCGAGGCCAAGTACAGCGGCCAGACTGACGACGCGTCGCGTTGATGCGCCTGACCCTCACCCCGCTCGCCGAACAGGACCTGGAGGCCATCGGCGATTACATCGCCGCCGACAATCCCACCCGGACCGTCAGCTTCATTCGCGAGCTGCGCGCCCAGTGCCAACGCATCGCCGCCAACCCGCCCGGCTATCGGCTGCGGCCGGAACTGGGCGACGACATCCGTTCCTGCGCCCACGGCAACTACGTGATCTTCTTTGTGGCGACACCGGAGGAAATCACCATCATCCGCGTGCTGCACGGCGCGCGGGACATCCCAGCGATCCTGGGTTCTGACGACAGCAGGCAATAGGCCTCACCTTCGCCCGGCAACGGACCTGACGGGTCCTTCCTGGCCGCAATCGTATACGGGGGGCGCGAGCGCGCTGCCCCTCCACCGTCTGGGTGCAAACCGAGGTTTGCAGGGTTTGTGGTTTGCACCCGCCGGCCGCGACCCGCTCCAAAGGCGAACAGGGCAATCCTGAAGCCAATGGGCCAATGGCAGCGGCTGTTACCCCATTTCCTGTGCGCCGAGAAGATCACTGCTAGCGACAGATACTATCTGCATCTGATAGCATCCCGAAACCATATCGGGGAAATCGAAGCATGCGCACAGTGATTGGCATCCGGCCGGCCAAATCCGGCCGTCGGGCGATCGATGACGCCAACGGCCCCACGCCCACCGTCTGGTTCGATTCTTGGCGGCAGTTGGCCAGCCTGCTGTCGGACGAAAACCGCGCGCTGCTGCGCCTGATGCAGGAGCGGCAACCGCGCACGGTGCTCGAGCTGGCCGAATGGTCAGGCCGCGCGGCCAGCAACCTGTCGCGCACTCTGCGTCATTTGGAGCGGCACGGCCTGGTCAAGATGCACCGCCGCCCGGACACCCGCGCCGTGCGCCCAGAGGCACTGGCCACCGCATTCTTGATCGTGTTGGATTGATGGAGAAGAACAATGAATAGAAGCCTGCAGGAGTGCGCCGTTTGAGCCAGGAAGGCCAACTCCTCGACCAAAAGTCCTTGCGGTCCGTGATCGGCAAGAGCGCCGACTGGAACGAGCTGGTCAAGGATTGCATCGCCTTCGCCAACGCGACGGGCGGCCGTCTGCTGCTCGGCATCGAGGACGCTCAGGACGCGCCACCCGCAGGCCAACAGATTCCTGCCGATCTTCCGGACACCATCCGACGCAAGATTGCCGAGCGAAGCGTCAACGTAGCCGTGCTTCCGGATGTGGTTACCGCAGCCAATGGCGGTAAATACATCAACCTTGCCATTCCCCGCGCTATTGCTGTGGCTTCGACCACCGATGGTCGCTACTTCCTTCGCGTGGCCGACCAGAGCAAACCTGTCACGGGTGACGATGTGCTCCGGTTGGCGGCAGAGCGTGCGGCGCTGCCGTGGGAAACCCAGACCACACTGCAGGTACCCAGATCAGCCGCCGCCCCGGACAAGCTCGGCAAGCTGGTGAATGCGCTGAGGGCATCGGATCGGGTCAAGCCGTCCGTCAAGGAAAAGTCCGATGACGAGCTGCTCGACCATTACCAGCTCGCACAAGGTGGCTACCTGACCCACCTGGGCATCCTCTGTCTGGGGCAGCAGCATCAACGCGCGCAGCTGACCACGGCCCCGGTGATCCAGTTCATCAAGTACGACGAGCACGGCCAGAAGGTCAACAAGCTGGTGTGGGACGACCACACCTTGAATCCGATGGAGCTGATCGAGGCCGTGTGGGTCGAGGTGCCCGACTTCCGCGAGCGCTACGAGTTGCCGGATGGCCTATACCGCCAGAACGTGCCCGCCTTCGACGAGGTGGTGGTGCGCGAACTTCTGGTCAACGCGCTGGTGCATCGCCCCTACACCCAGCGCGGCGACATCTTCCTGAATCTGCACCCCGATCGGCTGGAAGTGGTCAACCCGGGTCCGCTGCCGCTGGGCGTCACGCCGCAGAACGTGCTGCACACGACCGTGCGCCGCAACGAGCACCTGGCTCGTCTGTTCCACGACCTGAAGCTGATGGAGCGCGAAGGCAGCGGCTTCGACAAGATCTTCGAGGTGCTGCTGTCACAGGGCCGCCCGGCGCCGGAGTTGATCGAAACGCACGACCGCGTGCAGGTCACGGTGCGCCGCCGCATCCTCAAGCCCGAAGTCATCGACTTCATTGCCAAGGCGGACCAGACCTACCAGCTCACCCAGCGCGAGCACATCGCCCTGGGCCTGCTGGCGCAGCCCGACGCCATGACCGCCCGCGAACTCGCCGCCGTATTGGAGCTGCCC
>JAHYJF010000301.1 GCA_019428955.1 Burkholderiaceae bacterium | reverse complement strand
CCCCGCCACGCCCGCCGTTCACGCCCTCAGCTTTTTGGCAGATTTCGGCCATGACCGAACGCGGCGCAAGGCCAGAGGCCACCGCCCAGCCATGCCCGCGATAGGTGGCCAGCATCTGATCATCGGGGCGCAGACCTGCCGCTGCACCCAAAGGCACGGCCTCTTGTCCGGCGCAGAAATGCATCGAGCCGGGAACGCGGGGCGGATTGACCTGCGTCAAAGCCCATGCCTTGGCCTCGAAGGCGCGGATATAGGAAATCTGCGCCAGCATGTCTTGGGCGAAAGCCTGATCTTGGGTGCGGATCGGCGGCAAGGGTTTGGTCATTTGGTTCTCCTTTGCAGACAAGACTTCTCAGGGGTCAAAAACGGCCCTCCAAATCGTCATGTCTTTCGTTGTCAGATCGTCAGAGGTTTTGTCGTGTCGCGAAAGCGAATGCTTCCACCGTCCTTGGTCAGTATTATGTCAATCGGCTCGACCCAGTCGGGTTCGCCCGGATCGGCCAGACCCATGAAATGCACCAAGACGGCCCGCATCACCGGGGAATGGCTGACCGCAATCACCCGCAGATCATGGGCGGTGTCGGCATCACCAAGGCTTTTGCAGAACTGCACGATCCGACGAGCCACAGCAGTTGCATCCTCGCCAGGGGGGTTGTCGTGGCGCAGCCAATGCTCGATCCGGTCAGGTGCGCGGAAGAAATCGGCGTAGAACGCAGTCGCCTCAACCTGCGTGCCGGTCAGCAGCCCCTCAGGCAGTTGCGCGGCCATCGCGGCACCGGTTGACACCATTTCAACGCGGTGGCCTGCCAGATACAGATCCGGGTTGCGGATCGCATATTCCTGCCGCACCTCGCCAAGGCTCAGGCCCAAAGAACGGCCTTGCAGCCGGTCCCGCAGCCCCTGTGCCGTATCGCGGGTGCGACGGGTTTGCGTGGCAAGGAACGCGATCTGTTCACCGGACACGGCAAGGCTTGCAACATAGGCCGCGGCCGCGTCGATGTATTGGCCTGCGTCGTCCGCCAAGGGCACATCGCCCTTGTGGCCGTCAACTTTGCTGTGCCGGACCAGATGAATGGTTATCTGTGCCATTATATGCCCTTCGAGCCAGCAGACACGCCCCCCCTGCCCCGCCGTGTCACAGCCCAAGTCATAGCGTTGTCACCGGGCGGGATTGTAGCAGGTAGACGTTGCCACCGTGCATCGCCCATTCGATGTCCTGCGGCACACCGTAGTGTTTTTCCAAAGTCACGGCCAAAACCGCCAGCTTTTCCAGTTCTTCATCGGTCAGCACGCCGCCGTGCGGGGTGTCTTCTTTTTTCTTCACGCCCTTGCGGTCCACGACGTAATGATCCGGAGTAACCTCGCCCGAAACGACCTGTTCACCCAGACCATGCACGGCCTCGATCAGCATGCGGTCACGACGTTTAGTCACCGGATGGACGGTAAAAATTACACCCGCCTTTTCGGCATCGACCATCTTTTGCACGACAACCGCCATGCGCAGATCTTCGAGCGAGCCTTTCAGGTTCCGGTAGAAGATTGCTCGCTCCGAAAAGAACGAGGCCCAGCAGTCAATCACATGGCGCCGCACATCTTCGGCCCCGGTGACGTTCAGATAGGTTTCCTGCTGACCGGCATAGCTTGCAGCCTCGCTATCTTCGGCGCTGGCCGAAGACCGAACAGCGACTTTGCCGCCCAATTTGGCATAGGCTTCCAAGACCGACGGATCGACCTTTGCGGTTTCCTCGACCAAACGCATTGCGCCGACATGGTCCTTGGCGCGCGCCAAAGCCCGCAGCGCCTCGGCATCAACGCATTTTTCCATCAAGTCGGACGGGATCACGAAACCGGGCGGCACCGGCAGGCCCTGTGCGGTCATGCTGGCAAGGCTTGCGCCTTTGCCTCCTGCGATTTCGACACTGAGTGCGTCGGGTTCATCGAACCAGATGACATGGCGTTCACTAGTCATTGACGATCCCCACTGCGCGCACCGGAGCACCGGTGGTGCCTTGCCAGGCAATCGGGAACACCGACAGGGTGAAGCCGTGCGGCGGCAGTTTGTCGAGGTTGGTCATGTTTTCAAGGTGCCAGTAATCGTCATCGATCATAACCTTGTGGGCCAGCCAGAACTCTTTGCGCTCAAACATCGCCCAAACCGGCGGATCAAAGGTCGGCGCATCGGTGCCCATCATCCGCACGCCCTGCGCGATCAGCCAGCGGGTGGCATCGCCGGTCATGCCGACATGGTCGGTCAGGTAACGCTGTTCGTGATTGTAGGCCGAAGCGCCAGTCTGGATCAGTACGATATCACGCGGCTTCAGAGTGTAATTGATCTTGGCGAGAGCGCCCTTTACGTCATCAACCGTGATGCCTGCACCTTTCACAAGGTGGCGGAAATCAAGCACAACCCCATCCGAATAGCAATATTCCAGCGGGATGCCTTCGGGACCGGGTGCGTCGGGGCCACGCATGTGCTTGACGGCATCAACATGGGTTCCGGCGTGGTCGCTGTGGCTGACAACGTAATGCGCCGTCAGATGGTCTTCGCCGTAAGCGCCCGCGCCGATATTGTCGGCAAACTCTTTCCAGGTTTCCAGCATGGTGATCTTCGGCGGTTGTACCCGCGGGAAGGTTATCATGCCTTTATGAACTGGCATGGACAGGTCGATCAGCCGTTGGGCCATCTTGATTTCCTTTTCTGAACAGTTCGGCGAATTTTCCGACATGCTCGCGCATCTCGGCGCCTGATTTCTCTGCGTCGCCCGAACGCAACGCTTCGATTATGGGACGGTGCATTTCGACCACCGACATCAGCCCCAGATCGGACAGCATAAGCTTTACCGTGGTCACAAATGTGCGGCTTTCGATGCGCAGCGAACTCCATGTTTCCGACAGGATGCTGTTGCCAGCTGCCTCGACGATCACACGGTGAAACTCGGCATCGATCATGGTCAATGCCTTGATATCGTCTGCGCGGGCGGCGTCCTGCATCTGCGCATAGATCGCTTCCAGATCGCCCACGTTGCCTTTCAGGTTTGGCGCGGCCAACTGGCCTGCAAGCTCTTCCAAAGCGGCGCGCACCGGATAGATTTGCGCCACTTCGGCAGGATCGATCATTCTAACCCGTGCGCCTTTATAGGGCTCCACCTCGACGAAGTGCATGGCCACAAGGTCGCGCAGGGCTTCGCGGACGGGGGATTGACTGGTGCCGAGTTCTTTAGCGATCTGGGATTCTACCAGCCGATCTCCCGGCTGGTAGGTTCCATTCAGAATGCGCGTCAGAAGCGTTTCCCGGACTTGAGCACTTAGAATGACACGATGGAGCATGATGCTTGGCCTTTGGTTCAAGACAGGATTTCAACTACCCCGGTTGTACCGTTGACCCGCACCAAATCGCCAGTCTTGATCTGTTGCGTGGCGCAGGAAGTGCCAACAACGGCTGGTAATCCGAACTCACGCGACACCACCGCTGAATGCGAGGCAGAGCCGCCAGCATCGGTGACAAGACCTGCAATCTTGGTGAACAGTACAACCCACGCGGGGTTGGTCATCCGGCAGACCAGAATTTCGCCTTGCTGGACCTCTTCGAATTGCTCCAGCGACAGCACCACCCGCGCCCGCGCCTCGATGACGCCCGGCGAGGCGGCCAAACCGTTCACTTCACCCGATTTGGTCGGCGGCTTGCGGTAGAACTTTTCGGGGAAACCCCACAGCGAGGCATAGGGGAAGGCAAGTGCATCTGCCGTTGCGGTCCCAACCCAATCCGGCGGCCGCTTGGTGGTGGCCTCTTCATGGGCGTCTCGACGGTCGGACACCAGTTCGCGGGCATCATAGGCTTTGGGATTGCCGACCAGCGCACGCAGTTCGTTGTAGGGCAGGAAAGCGATGTCCTCTGCGTCGTCTAGGATATCC